>JAJZAS010000020.1 GCA_021799325.1 Bacillota bacterium
TCGCGAAGACCTTTATTATCGGTTGAATGTGGTGCCGCTTTTTATTCCTCCACTTCGACTGCGTATCGATGATATTCCGTTATTAGCGCAGCATTTACTTCGAAAATTGGAGCAAAAGTTGGGAAAGACGGGGTATTCCATTCAGCCTCAGGTTTATACGCATTTAGCGTCTTATCCTTGGCCGGGCAATGTCAGGCAACTTGAAAACACACTGGAGCATGTGATCAATATGGTCCCAAACCATTGCGAGCTGACTGTGGAACACTTCTCCGAGTGGCTTTTTGATCAAACACAATCTGTCCCCATTCGCGTCACGAAAGAAGCGCGTCATCTTCACATTAACATCCCCATCGAGGATAGGTGGCCAACGTTAAAAGAGATCGTTTCCAAAACAGAAGCAGCGGTGATTGAAGAAGTGATGCGAGAACACCCTTCATCCCGAAAAGCAGGCAACGTGCTTGGTGTTTCCAACACCACCATCCTGAACAAGAGGCACCTGTTACCGTGATCAATATTTTTATCAGTGGTTAATTTTATTGACAATTTTTCTACTCACCTAGATACAAACCGTCCACTAAAAGGGTCTGGAGTTGGCATAAAAATTGCATCACCTTATGATGACATCTCATCATTTGGAGGCGATTCTAGTGACCATCCCAGCAGAACCTTTTCGCATCAAAATGGTCGAACCCATACGTTTAATCCCCCGCGAAGAACGGGAAATAGCGCTAAAAAAAGCGGGATATAATCCATTTATGTTGAAATCCGAAGACGTCTATATCGATCTTCTGACAGATAGTGGCACCGGGGCCATGAGTGATCGACAATGGGCGGCCATGATGCTTGGCGACGAAGCCTACGCCGGAAGTCGTTCATTTTACCGGTTAAAATCAGCGGTAGAAGAAATCTTTGGCTACGAATATGTCATCCCCACCCACCAGGGAAGAGGCGCAGAGCAGGTCCTATTTCCCCATCTCATCCAAAAAGGGCAGTACGTACTTGGCAACATGCACTTTGACACCACCATGGCACACATCGAAATGAATGGGGGTATACCGGTCAACCTAGTGGTAGAAGAGGCTTTTGACACCTCGCTCGACATCCCATTCAAGGGAAACTTTGATATCGCTCGTCTGCAATCTTTTATTGAAGAACACGGCAGAGAGAACATCGCCTTTATCCTCGTTACGATTACCTGCAATTCGGCAGGCGGCCAGCCTGTATCGCTCAAAAACATTCAGGATGTCCGGGAAATTGCAGACCATTATCATCTGCCGCTTTTGCTCGATGCAGCCAGATTTGCGGAAAACGCTTATTTCATCAAAACCAGAGAACCAGAATATAAAGATACTTCTATTAAAGAGATAGTCCGAAAAGTATTCTCTCTGGCAGACGCTTTTACCATGAGCGCAAAAAAAGACGCCATTGTGAACATGGGCGGAATGATTGGCATTCGCAATGACAGGTCTCTCTTTCAGTCCGCAAGCAGTTCCTGTGTGCCATATGAGGGGTTCATCACGTATGGTGGGTTGTCAGGTCGCGATATTGAGGCGCTTGCGGCGGGACTGTATGATGGCATTCAGTTTGAGTATCTAGAGAGCCGAATTGGGCAAGTACAATACCTTGGGGAACGCTTGCGGGACAAAGGAATACCCATTCAGTGGCCGGTAGGTGGTCACGCCGTATTTGTCGACGCCAAAAAATTTCTCCCCCACATCCCGGCTGAACAATTCCCCGCGCAGGCGCTCTGCAACGAATTGTATCTGGAGGCTGGCATTCGCGCTGTAGAGGTGGGGTCACTGCTGCTCGGACGGGATCCACAAACGGGCAAGCAAAAAACGGCGGATGCAGAATTCACAAGACTGACCATCCCACGCCGCGTCTACACCAATCGGCATATGGATGTCGTCGTCGAGGCGCTTGCCTCGATCTGGGAGCGGAGAGATCAGATTAGAGGCGTGGAATTTGTCTATGAGCCAGAGGTGCTCCGCCATTTCTTATGTCAACTTAAGCCGATCGACAACTGATGCTGGTAGTCGTCATGCTCAGGATCCGGTCACTCTGTTTTTCCCGTCCTTCTTGGATTGGTATAGCGCTTGATCAGCACGGGTATATAGGTTTTCAAGGCTTTCATGTTCTAGTATTTCCGCGACTCCCACGCTAATCGTCACATGGCCGATGGGATCGATTTCCGTGTGTTCGACCCGTTGCCGGATCTTTTCCGCTGCATTCATGGCTTGTTCAAGATGGGTTTGAGGCAAGAGGACCATGAACTCTTCGCCTCCCCACCTGGCCATGATGTCTGATTTGCGAAGCACTCTTTTAATTTGTGTGATCGTCTTCACCAGCACTTTATCCCCATAATGATGCCCATAGGTATCGTTGATGTGCTTAAAGTTGTCCAAATCAAACATGATGATGCTAAACGTTTGCCTGTATCTCGCATGTCGTTCCCACTCATTTGTCACAATCTCCTGGAATTTTCTTCTATTGTAGATGCGCGTCAGGGAATCAATGGATGCCAGCCGATGAAGTTTATTCTCAAGGTTCTTCCTATCCGTAATTTCTAGCGCCACGCCGATTCCTGTGCGCTCACCCTTATACATCACAGAACTCGAACTGATATGAACCCAACTGTAATTTCCGGATTTTTTCAGGAACCGTATTTCATATTCGAGCGATTGATGAAATCCTTGAAAACGCGAATTGATGATCTGCCCCACGTGTGGAGCGTCACTGGGGTGTACGAGATCAATCGGCTTCATCTCCAACAATTCCTCACGGGAGTACCCAGAGATTTGACAGAGCGCATCGTTGACATAAGTAAAATTCTCCTGATACATATAGATTCCCGCCATCGTCAATTCAGAAATCGTCCGGAACATTTCTTCGCTTTCACGTAGTTTCGATTCAAATTCTTTTCTTTCCGTAATGTCGATAAAAGCGGTGATCGCCGCTTTCTCCCCTTCATATTCAATGGTAGAGATGCGATGGAGAGAATCATAAGCAGTGCCGTCTTTACGATAGAGAGTCAATATGTACTCAGCATAGTCAAGTTCGCCAAGTGAACGTCTGAATAGCGCAGCTTTCAACATCGATTCTGAATTTTTGTCAATAAAATCGAAGATCGGTCTCCCAATCAATTCTTCGGGAGAAAAGCCAGTGACAGACTCAATGGATGGTGTAATAAAGCGGATGATTCCTCTGAAATCAAAAACCGCAATCCCACCCCGCAAGTTTTCTGACGCAATTTGAAATAACTTTTCGCTTTCCTTCAATTTTCTATCGAGGTACTTCCGATCGGTTATATCCATTAGGGCTACGATAGTTACCACCTGACCCTGATAAGAGACAGAGTTGGCGGTCATTTGTACCCACTTGACCTGTCCACTTTTCGTATACACCATGGTTTCATCCGTGTGGTGGCTCCCAGGTAAAGAAATAGTCGATTCAAAGCGTTTTTTTGCCACTTCACGCACGCGATCAGGGAGAATATCACAGGCATCACGCATGGCGAAAAGCTCGTCCTTGGAGTATCCCAAAAATTCACAAAATGCATCATTCACAAAAAGGTATTTTTCCTTTATGACTGCCATCGGAACAGGTGAATGATGAACGATCATCCCCATCATGTCCGTATCGGGATCACTCATCTCAGAACCTCCAAGCATAAACATTGCATGTTATTATATTATATATCAAAATAACCCTTTTCACCGTTATATCTTGTAAAAGAAGAAGACCGGAATGGTCTTCTTCTCTATTAGTTACATCATATGATCAGTGATTTTCCGCAGCGGTGAGTACGCCTCTTGATTGCGCGGTTGAGGCTTCTGTTTCATCATAGTCTTCTTGCTCAATGATGACAGGACTGTACAGGATGGGAATGTTGAGCACCCAGATTTCTTTATTTGTATAAAGATCCTGGTCTGTATCACTTTCTTGATTGCCTTTTTTCACATCCACATCGGTGATGTTAGCTGTATTGCCCACGTTTACCACAGGATCCCCCCCTTTATTTGAAGAAAATTGACTTGATGCGACACGAAATGCCGATTCCATCAGTCCCAGCACTTCATCTTTCCTAAGGTGATGGTTCTTACGAGCCACTTTATTCACTCCTTTCGCTCTGAACTGCTCTATATAATGCGCGAAGGAAGCTTGTGGTAAGGGACGAACGCGGTAACAGGCATTGAAATCCGCTCATTGACAAGAGACATTCATCCATTCCATTTCTGTCTATAGACATATTGTGATAACGAAAAGGAGGTATTTGATATGCATAAGAAAGTCCGGCATAAAGTGAGCAGCAATCCTGCGATCTTTCAACGAGTCGTCTACACAGACAATGCACTACCTGATGTCTCGAAAACGAATTGGTCAGAGGATCAAATCCGTTTTGTGAGGACGTCTGCAGTCACACTCAATCAGGAAACAGAGCACGTTCTGGACATCATTGCTGACTCGTTGAGGGCAAAACTAGCGAACATCACCTCGGAGGATCCCTCAGGCAAAAAGCATGTCAAAATAGAGGTATACATGCCGATCATGTGCAGCCCTTTCTGTATAGAAAACGAAAATGGGGACGAGCAAATCATCCACATCAATGCGCCCATCCAATTTAGTCCCGTGCGGATTACGAGCATCGACGACGAACCAGTGGAATAAACTACTTCCATTCAGACACTCTTTTGTTAAATTCCTCGAGAATTCGAGGTTTTTTTATTTTTTACTACGATAAATGTCGATTCTCACCATTCAATGTTCGGAAAAAAGATATACAATAGGAGACATACGTGACATTTTATATTTTCATTTTTATATTAGGACGTGATCTGTACATGGCTACCTCATGGGCTGATGCATTATTTGAGAACCAAATGGTGGGTGTGATCCAGACCATTAACCGCACGATCGTTAAGGTAAACAACGTATTTACCAATTTATTCGATTACAGTGAAAAGGAAATCATCAATCAAAACACCTCGATTCTTTACAACAGCTACGATGATTTTCAGAAGTACGGAAACCAAATCTACCAGGCACTTGACCTGCCAATCCCCGTGACCATCCCGGAGGTTATGTGGAAAACCAGAACCGGTGAGCAAAAATGGGTGCAATTGATCGGACATTTTATCGATAAGAATGATAACAATGTCATCTGGCTCGTCATTGATATCAATAACAGAAAAGAGCTGGAAACCCACCTGGAAATGGCGCTCGCAGAGCACCATGCCATCCTCAATAACGCAATTACAGGTATCGTATACATAAAAGATCGAAAAATACTTGAATTCAACAAAACATTTGCAGAAATATTCGGCTTTGAAAGAGACGAGTTGTTGCACCAGGATGTTCGCCTCCTCTTTGTCAACGACGATGATTACAATCAGGTCGGTAAAAAAGCCTATCCCATCATCGACGAACTGGGGAGCTACGCTAGCGAACAGCGGTTCCAAAAAAAGGACGGCACCGTTTTCTGGGTTTTCTATGGCGCAAAAGCCATCGTTCCAAACCGGTCTTCCGAAGGAACCATCTGGGTGGTCAATGACATTTCTGAACGAAAGAAAGCAGAGGCACTCCTCATTGCAGAGCGCAACAAGGCAAATGTCACCCTGTCATCCATCGGCGATGCGGTGATCACTACGGACACCTTAGGCATCGTAGAATACATGAATCCAGTAGCAGCATCTATGGTAGGACTGACACTTGAACAAGCAGTTGGCAAGCCACTTTATGAGGTATTTCGCATCGTCAATGAAAAAACGAACATTCCTGTCGCGAGCCCAGTGGACAGAGTGTTGCGTGAAGGAATTGTCGTGGGTCTGGCCAACCACACCCTATTACTCTCTCACGATGGCAGTTCCTATGCCATTGAAGATTCCGCTGCACCGATTGTTGACCATGACCAGCACATCATCGGTTGTGTGCTGGTTTTTCATGATGTCACCGAAAAAAGGCACTGGAATGACCAAATGGAATGGCAGGCCAATCACGATGTCCTCACTGGTCTTTCCAACAGGACAAGATTCATTGAACACCTGAATCATGCCATGAAAAACGCGGAAACAGATGGTTACAAACTGGCCATTGCGCTGCTTGATCTGGATAATTTCAAGATTATCAATGATCATTATGGACATGCCTTGGGTGATCAACTATTGATTCAAGTCGCCAATCGATTAATAGCTTCTGTATCCGAACAAGACCTGATTGCTCGACTGGGAGGCGATGAATTCGTCTTGTTGCTGAATCACATCGATTCATTTCAAGATGCGTTTGAACGCCTTGAGCACATGAAGCAACAATTGTTGGAACCCTTCTGGATACAGGGCATTTCACTCACGGTCAATGCGAGCATGGGAACTACTTTTTTCCCCGATGATTCTGGCGATTCGGATACGCTCCTCCGTCACATTGATCAGGCCATGTACACCGCCAAGCAACTGGGGAGAAATCGCATATACGTGTACGACCTCTTGCAGGAAGAAGCGAGAAACATTCGCTATCAACAGTTATTTCGCCTACGCAGCGCACTACAAAATGAGGAATTCACGTTATATTACCAGCCAAAAGTCAACCTCTTGCGTAAAACGCTGGTGGGTCTCGAAGCGTTGATCCGCTGGAACCATCCAGAAAAAGGACTCGTGATGCCGGGTGAATTTTTGCCTGTCATCGCGGATGATCCCTTTATGCTTGACTTGGGACGCTGGGTCATGGAAACTGCGCTAAAACAGATTGCCAGTTGGAACCAATTACATCTGACCACCAAAGTCAGCATCAACATTCCCGCACAGCAGTTGCTGCACGATGACTTCATTAGCGATGTGGAGTTCATGTTAACCGAGTATCCAACGGTTGCACCGCATCAATTGGAAATGGAAATTCTGGAAACAGACGCGTTAAAAGACGTGGACAAGGTACAGTCCGTCATCTTGCATTTGCAAAAGAAAGGCATCCGTTTCTCCCTTGACGACTTTGGCACCGGGTATTCCTCGCTCGCTTACATGAAGCATCTGCCAGTAGACATTCTGAAAATTGACCGATCTTTTATTGTCGACATGTTGGAGGATGAACAGGAGTTAGCAATTGTGCAAGGCATCATTGGGATGGCCAAGGTCTTTCGTAAGGATCTGATCGCAGAAGGGATAGAAAATGATTCGCAAAGTGCCGCGCTGATCGCGCTTGGTTGTGAAAATGGTCAGGGCTACTGGATTGGCAGGCCAATGCCTGCAGATAAAGTGAGGGATTGGGTCGATCACTTTCAATCCTCTGTCAAATCATAAAAGGATTAAATCAACCGCTGATTGACAAAGATAAGTAAATAGAAGTCATGCCAAATGGAGGAAGTTACCATGCAAAGCGACTCCCGACCCAAATGGAGCAAGTCAGTCAGCATCTTTTGGTCCATTGCCATTTTAATCGTTGGCATTTTGCTGGTGGTGGGGTTTTTTTACCTAGATAAAAACAACCGTATCTCTTTGGCCATCCAATCATGGGGCGCATGGGGGATTATTTTATCCATCTTTCTCATGGCATTGTTTTGTGTGATCCCGGTTCCGTCCGAATTCCTGATGATCATGAACATGAAAATTTTCGGCGTATGGTGGGGAATTTTTTATACGTGGGTGGGGGCGATGATCGGTGCGGTCGCCGTCTTCTTTATCGCAAAATCAATTGGCTCGCGCATCATTCAGGCATTTATCACGGAAAAACGACTGCAACAGGTCAACAAATGGATCAAAAATCGCGGTCCCATTGGTCTCTTGATGGTACGACTCGTTCCCCTGCCTTTTATTGTGGTCAACTATTCTGCTGGCGTCATGGAATCAGTGAGCACATGGGAATACGTATGGACGACAGGAATTGGCCTTTTGCCCTATGACCTCGGCGCTGCGCTCGTATATTTAGGGCTTTCCACCAAGTACATCTGGTGGATCGCTATTGGCGGACTGGCTGTCGTGGGAATTTGGGTAGGAGGATATCTTTTCAGCCGATCCGCCAATAAACTGAACCGCGTTGCGCAATGAAAAATAGGCTTATTTCGTAAACAGCATGGCCCCTGTTTCCGTAGGCAACGCCAGGTTAATCGTCCCGTTTTTGACCACATAAGCGCGATTGCCGTTCAACGCATCGTACACTTTGGTTCCATTTCGAAGAATGGTCGATACATTGATGGTTAATGATTCTTTGGCGCCGTTGTTGATCGCCACGATTGCTGTGGCATTCGCCGCCTTATCACCAAGCGCGTCTCTCCCATTTCTAATGGTTCTCGCGAAGGCGATGGTGTTGCCTTTTGCATACAGTTGTTGATAATTCCCACTTTGAAGCACCGGGTGAGAATTTCGGATTTGTCCCAATTTGATAAAGTAGTTGATAAGTGACTGATCCACGTTGCCCCATGGATACGTTCCCCGATCTAGCGGATCTTTATAGCCAATCATTCCTGCCTCATCACCGTAATAGATCATCGGCACGCCGACAAATCCATATTGAAAGTCTGCCACCAACTTAAACTTTTGTATCCCTGCCGCCTTTTGTGCGGTAGTTGGTTGCCAGAACGCCTGCTGATTGGCAGTAGTATTGGATGCATCAGGCGCCCCTTCAAGAATAGTTAAAATCCGTTCCGTATCGTGCGAATCAAGCAAATTCATTTCCGCATACATTGCCGGTTTCGGATATTCCTCCAGCATCTGCATCAGCGTCGAACCAAGTTGACTGGCGTCCATCGCATAGTTTTGTACATTCCCGTCATTGTAGGACCCTCTGAAAAATGAAATAACATCGTTGCGGAATGGATAGTTCATCGTCGAGTCCCAAGTCGTACCGGTTAACCAGTCCACGCCGTTGTCATTCGTGGGATCGTTCCAGTCTTCACCGATGATCGCTGCGTTGGGATTGACTTGCTTGACTGCTTTTCGAAATGCCGTCCACCAGGCAATCGAGTAATTGTTGTTATTCGCAGAATCAAGTCGCCAACCTGAGGCACCTAATGACAACCAATAGCGCGCTACCGAATTTTTTGCGGGATTCGTGGGATCTTTCGGATCCCATTTTCCGTACACAAATTGCTGCCATGCACTCCCCGCTGTGTTAGTCTGCGGCAATGTGTCGATTCCACTCCATCCCACATAACCGGTGGGAGTCCACTGATACAGTGAATAGTAGGGGGATTTGACCTTTCCACCAGACGTAAATTGTTGATAGGCGCCCACGCTGTTGTAATTGCCAAAGCGGTTAAAATAGAGGCTGTCGCTTCCGGTGTCTTCAAACACCCCATCGAGGATCACGTGCATCCCTAATTTTTTAGAAGCCGCGATGAGGTTCTTGTACGTTTGGAGTGTTCCGAAACCGGGATCAATTTGATAAAAATTCCCAGTGTCGTACTTATGATTGGATTCCGCTTGAAAAATCGGCGTCAAGTAAAGCGTATTCACCCCAAGCTGCTGTAAATAGTGAAGTTTATCGATGATTCCTTGCAAATCCCCGCCAAAAAAATCGGTGCTCCAGGTGCCATTGCCGCGTGCAGCGAGTTCTTTTTTGTAATTGGAGCTCAGCGGATTCGGGACAATATTGGGGTCATAGGGCAAACTATTCCAGTTTTGATGAAACTGTACGGGGACAAGTCCTTCACTTCCATTGGGCAAAGTACCAATCGCCTTTTGTGTTAAAGGATTCTCATCATTCGCTTTATTGCCATTGTAAAAACGGTCTGGGAATATTTCATAGATAAGGCCATGCACCAGCCAGTTCGGGGTAGTAAACGTATTATCATAGACCGTGATGTGATAGGGAACAATCATATACGAGGAGGCAGCTGCCATGCCCACCCCGCCGTACCCGTTGCCGTTGTCGCCATAATACGCCGCTTGTTTCCCTTCATGGGCATAAAAATTATAGGAAAGAATGCCAGGAACCTTCAGATATTTAGCGGGAATTGTGCCTTCCCACAAGGAGGACGTCTTTGCTTTTGCAGCACCGACCAATTGAATCAATTGATGGCCAGTGATGCGGTGCATCGTAATTTGGGCGGAATGTTTAATATTATTGTTGATATTTTGCAATTGAATTTGTGCTGATGTCATATCTGTCGGACCTAGGAGACGCAAGGTGACGGGTGAATCTGTAGGATCCGCTCCAAATGGACTGCGGTAGAGCGATTGATAAGAATCATGGAAAAGGGAGGAAAGCAATGATGTAGATGATGCCGAGACGAATTTTGAAGATTGTGCCGCTCGAGCCATTGGAGCAGAAAGCGTGGTTTGACTGATGGCCAAAGCGCCAATGGCTAAAATGATCGTCGAAAAGGTAGCGGTGCGTCGAAGCGGGTGCTTATTCAACAATCTCTCACTCCTTATACAAAACTGGCGTGAAAACGTTTGCGCTATCAGTATACCGGATTTTCATCTTAATAGGTAGAAGCAAATTTGATCGATTATAATGAAGTAGAAGCACCGACAAGAAAGGAGCCAAACGATGTCTGAACATATTGCAATGAGCCTTACGGACACTACCACTTTACATAACGGGGTCAAAATGCCTTGGTTAGGTCTTGGCGTCTATAAGGCGGAAGCAGGGACAGAAGTGGAGCAGGCTGTGCTCACTGCTCTTCGTCACGGCTATCGCAGCATCGATACGGCAAAATTGTACGCTAACGAGGAAAGTGTCGGTAAAGCACTAAAGGAATCCGGGGTGCCCCGTGAGGAAGTTTTTATCACGACGAAAGTGTGGAATACGGACCAAGGCTATGAATCGACGCTCCGGGCCTTTGAAGAGAGCCGAACCAGGCTGGGGCTCGAATACCTCGATCTCTACCTGATTCACTGGCCGGTTAAAGAAAAGTACAAGGACACGTGGCGAGCGCTTGAAAAACTTTATCATGACGGCCTGATCCGCGCGATCGGCGTCAGTAACTTTCAGGTGCACCATTTGGAAGATCTCATGCAGACAGCAACGATCGTACCAATGGTCAATCAAGTAGAATTCCATCCCCGCCTGACTCAGGAGGCATTACGTCAATATTGTCCGCAAAAAGGCATTCAGTTAGAAGCGTGGAGTCCACTCATGCGCGGAAAAGAACTGCTTGACCACCCCACGGTGCTCGGCATTGCGAACCACCACCAAAAAACACCCGCTCAAGTTCTTATCCGCTGGGATTTGCAACACCACGTCGTGACGATCCCTAAATCCATACATGACCATCGCATCAAGGAAAATGCAGAGGTGTTTGATTTTTCATTATCCCAAGAGGAAATGTCCCAGTTAGACCAGTTGAATACCAATCAGCGCGTTGGACCAGACCCGGATCACTTCAGCTTTTAGCACGAAATAACTTCGGAGGCACCTCGGTTACCTTATGCAGAGTGCCTCCGGAGCATTACGCATGTTCTAGTTTGAGTCTTGATCCTCTCCCCGCTGGCTCCGCCGGCTCCACGATCAACCGCCTCTGCAAACGTTGGCGCAGTTCCGGCACATGGCTGATCACACCAATCGCCATATTGTCCATATGGAGTTTCTCCAGTTCAGTCACCACGACATCGAGGAGTTCCTGATCTAATGTGCCAAAGCCTTCATCCAAAAAGAAAAACTCCAGCGGGTACTTACCGCGCAACTGGATGTGCGCGGACAAGGAGAGCGCAAGCGCGAGCGAAGTGAGAAACGTCTCGCCGCCGGAAAGTGTGGTCACTGGCCTTGTGACGCCTCCGTTATGATGATCTCTCATCACAAATTCCCCATCTGCCATCAATTCTAGGCTATACCTGCCGCGCGTCAGGGATGACAGTCGGACAGATGCTTGCCTCGCCACGCTGACCATTTGCTCTCTTGCCATAAATTCCACAAATGAATTGCCTCTAAGCAAGTCTTTTAACAGTTGCAATTGATTTACTTTCGCTTCAAGTTTGGCCCTCGCCT
>JAJZAS010000021.1 GCA_021799325.1 Bacillota bacterium
CGCGCGTCCCTTCTTGACTTGGAATTAATAAATTTGATGGCGTACAGTAATTACTTTGGTATGGCTCATCAGATCAACGGATACACGAGCCCCTTCTTTGCCGATTCCACTGTTTTTTACTCCGCCGTATGGCATCGTATCAGGGCGCGCTGTGGAAGATTGGTTGATGTTGACGCTTCCTATTTTTAATCCATGGGCAATGGCAAAAGCAGTTTGCAAATCATTCGTGAAAACACCAGCTTGCAGCCCGTAATCACTGTCATTACACTTTTCGATGACTTCTTCTACCGTTTCATAAGATAAAATATTAACCACAGGGCCAAAAAGCTCCTTGCTCATCACTTCCATATCAGGTTTGACCTGTGTGAGGACAACGGGTGGCATCAATTTCCCCTGCCTGGTCCCTCCTGAAAGGGCAACGGCCCCCTGTTCGACAGCGGCATTTACCCAACGCTCAATTCGCAGGGCTGCGTTCGTATTGATGAGTGGTCCCACTTCTGTCGCGTCATCCATTGGGTCCCCAAGTCGAAGGCTGCGAACGCGTGCCATAAAGCGATCCAAAAAGGCATCGAGAATCTCTTGATGGACAAAGATGCGCTGAGCAGAAACGCAAACTTGCCCGGCAAAGGAAAATGCTGCTTTTACCAGTGCTTCGACCGTTGTGTCGAGATCGGCATCGCGGTGAACAATGTTTGGCGCGTTCGAACCGAGTTCCAAGATTACGGGACGCAGGCCGGATTTGGCCTTGATGTCTTCACCAACTGCCACACTTCCGGTGAATGTATAGAGTGCTATGTCTGGATTTTCTACCAGCGCCTTCCCTACATTAGGACCTCCAAAGACCAGGTTGAGATAGCCTTTCGGTAATCCCGCTTCCATCATTAAGTCGACGATAAAGGCGCCGGTTGCAGGGGTGGCATCCGCTGGTTTTAGGATGACAGCATTACCTGCGGCTAGCGCTGGGCCAATTTTCAGTGAAGTAATGTTGACAGGAAAATTGAATGGGGTGATGGCACACACCACGCCAAGTGGTTCTTTCACGGTCATGCTGAGAATCCGTTCGCCACTTGCTGCTTCCTGCTCTTCTGTATAGCCGTGAAGCCCCGCTGCTTCTTCGGAGGCCACTTTGTAATTCTTGACGGCTCTTGAAACCTCCAGCCTGGCATCGCGAATGGGTTTGCCAGTTTCCAAAGTTAAGAGGCGCGCTGCTTCCTCACTACGTGCCGCAAGCAAATCAGATGCCTTAGATAAAATATCCGCTCTTGTGCGCGGCGGTAACGGATGCGATACGGCGGTTTGCGCTGCCTGTATGACTTCGTGAATGAGATCAGGACCAGGTTCTGCATAAGTAAAAACTATTTCATCGTTCCACGGATTTCTGATGTGAATAAGTGCCTCTTCTTCCACAGCTGCGGTGCGCCATTCTCCATTGATGAAGCAGCTTTTTGCTGTGATACTCATCCTAATTCCTCCTACTTACTCACTTGGTTGCCGAAAATGCATACGTCCGTGGGGTTTCTGTAATTTGGTCGGTGTATTTTAATCCTGAACCCGTGTTCATTACGAGCACTGTTTCGTCAGGGCGAATCCAGCCTTGATCCCGCAATTTGCGAACACCGGCGATTCCGGCTGCTCCCTCGGGACTTGCGTGAAGACCGTCTCTTCTCACTACATTTTTCCGTTCTGCATGGATGGATTCGTCATCTACACTAATGGCAATGCCATCAGTTTCACGCAGGACGTCAAGGATCAAGAAGTCGCCAAGCGCTTTTGGAACGCGCATGCCAAATGCGATAGTGTGCGGGTCTTGCCACTCTTTGGAGAAGCGTTCCCCTTTTTGATAGGCTTCTACGAGTGGGGCGCAACCATCGGCTTGAACGATGGCAAAGCGAGGCATGCGTTTTTCCATCCAGCCAAGTTCCTGTAGTTCCAACAGGGCTTTGTAGATACCTACCACGCCTGCGCCGCCACCTGTCGGGTACACAATCACATCGGGAACGGACCAAGAAAATTGTTCCGCGATTTCAAAGCCCATGGTCTTTTTGCCTTCTAGCCGATAGGGTTCTTTCAATGTGGAAACATCGTACCAGTTGTCTGAATTCACTATTTTGGGGAGGATTTTACCCGCATCACCAATTGTCCCTTCGATGACGTAGAGATTGGCTCCGGCTATTAAGCATTCTTTTTGTGGCGTGATGGGAGCGGAATTAGGCATTACCACAGTGATGTCGATGCCAGCTTTTGCGGCATAAAGAGCCCAAGCCGCGCCAGCGTTGCCGTTTGTGGGGATGCCGATGGCGCTGACGCCCATTTCTTTTGCTTTTGAGATGCCAATAGAAGCGCCGCGCGCTTTGAAGGTTCCTGAAGGTAGTACGCCTTCATCTTTGGCATAGAGTTGGGTCATGTTCATGCTTGCGCCTGTTTCTGACAATGATACGATGGGGGTAAATGGTTCATTGAACGAGACAATATTCGCAGGATCATGAACAGGTAGTAATTCATGGTATCTCCAGAAATTTTGCGGCCTGTTCGTAAGGGTGTCGCGATCGATGGTTTTTTTCAGGGATGCAAGATCATAACGAACAAATAGTGGGTAACCACAAGATTCACAAACTTGAATAATGCCGTCTGCATTGTATTCTTTGCCGCAGAATGAGCATTGCAAGTGCGATATAAAACTATATGGGCTCAATGGGGCACCTCCGAATTGGATTAACAACTGCCACAGATATCATAACTGCCTGAATTATATTGGGGAAGATTTAAAATTAGCTTTATATGGATTGATATTTTATTAACATTGCAGGAGGTACCAGAATTGCAGGAAATGCTTGACAAAGCCATCCAATTTGCCGCGAGTATGCATGAAGGACAGTATCGAAAAGGGACTAGGATTCCTTATATATCCCATCCATATGCCGTGGCGATGTTACTGTTGTCCTATGGATATCGTGCTGAACTCGTGATTGCAGGGTTGCTTCATGATGTACTTGAAGATACTGCGGCTACTTACGATGAGGTGGTTCAGTTATTTGGGGTGCAAGTGGCCCAGTTGGTGGATGCTGCCTCTGAGCCTGATAAGTCACTATTATGGAAAGAACGCAAGGATCATACACTGGCCACCTTAAAAGTGGCTCCCATGGATGTAAAGGTACTGGTGTGCGCGGACAAACTGCACAATTTGCGCAGCATTCTGTCGGACCTCGAAGCGATTGGTGCGGCAGTATGGGATAGATTCCATGCTGGTGTAAAACATTCGGGTAGTGAGGCGCAAATCTGGTATTACACAGGAATACTTCACAGTCTGTATGCCAATTTACCATATGAACAGGATGTTCCGATTTTTTCCGACTATCGGAAGGAAGTGCTGATGCTTCGCCGCTGGGGGAAAAAAGTGATGGATATTGAATCGTCTTTTGGCGGAGATGAAGCACTGCATTGGATTTTTCACTATATCGAAAGCGCCTATCGCGAGACGGGAGAAATTCCTAGTGATCTGAATGCGGATGATTTGCAGGCGGGGCTCTATGTGCTTTCAAACGTTGGCATACAGGAAGGCGAATTCAATGAACGATTGGAACGCGCATTGTTAGGGCATATTCGCAAAAGGACAGTGAGACAGATTGAGTGAAAATGAGATCGTGCGATAACCTTTGTCGCGATAAAGACGGCTAATCAAACAATATTGTCGAGAGTATGTTTGAAAGCTTTTCTTCAATATCTCCGCTGACAATGGCTACCTCCTGTTTCAACCATTCGTCCTTCTTATCAAGTTTAGGTTCAATTCCATAAGGAAATGAGAGAATTACTTTAGGAAATTGCCCGGATACCCACAGTTGTCCATAATCATTGAGATAACCCAACGCCTTGTAGACACTATCACTGGCATAAGTGCTCAAGGCGGAAGTGTTTTTTGCCTCTACAATCAGTTTAACTTCCGTTCTGCCTTTTTTGATTATTTTCAATAAAACATCCGGACGACGAGAATTTCCGGATATACCATCATAAAGATCAATGATTTTTCGATATTTAGAAGCACTTTCTTCTTTTCCAAATAAATGCGTAGGAGAACGGTCGTATGAAATTTCCGCCGTAAAGTTTGTAGAGTGTATTCGTGCAATAATCGGCTGGCCGTTAGGGCGTACCACGTTATACTTCGTATGGAATTCCCCATCTTCATGCAATAATAATTGTTCTATGGCGGAAATGGTAGAGATTAGCGTATAGAGTTCAAACAGGTCATTGGTATTTTCTTCAATTTTGGGGCGAATCCATCCCTTGGACAAAAGCTGTTTCAAGCTATTAGTATTCGGATAGAGGACGGTATTTTCATATTCTAACCAAAGTTCTGCAAGTCGAGAATATATCTTTCTTTTATGCCGATAGGCAGCATGCACCATCACCGCAGTTGGATAATGAGGAATTGAAATACTTCTCAGATAAGGTGAATGTAATAATTGAATGGAAGTTCTGACCACATCGTTGATCTGATTCCCTATTGACTGTTGATCTGAAGAATGTTGAGATAAGTAAGTCATATTTGAGAGATGTTTCAAGTAGAAAACAAGCAACATATTCTCAAGTGTATTGAAATCTTTCTCAGTATTTTCAGTTACAAACACAAATGGATTCCCGCTCGATACTCTCCTTCGAAATGTATCATGCCAAAGGATATTTCCTCGTATTCGATCGCTGATGACAGTTTGCTTACTCATGGACCATGCCATGGAATGGACATAATCCGGAAGTTCATTTACTACGTAATCCCAAGCTCCCTTGGCATTTGCTATGTGATAAAGCTTAGCTATCCATCCAATATCTTCATTAGTGAATTTCGTCAATAACGATAAAAATGGGTAAAGACTGTTATTTTCAATAGGGATTGTTGATTCCCATTGAGCATCAAGTCTTCCGAATAGGTATCTTTCTATTCTTGAAGCCCAATAGGCAGGCTGATAGACGAATGTGTTACCCATTAGTATTCTTCCGCTAAAACGCCTGTCCAGGCAGCAATGCTTTGGTTTACGAAGGAGTATTCTGGTGTTGATTTTTCTATTCCCAAAGCTGCAACAATGACCTTTACGATATCGTCATGTATCCGTCTCCTACCTTCAAATTGTGGATAGAGATACATGCCAAATGACTCTAATAGGATGGAATTGATGCTATCCGAGTAAATTGCCATGTTGCTATTATCATCATCAGGTACTAGATCAGAAAAATACTCCATCATTGAGTCGGCAAGCAATATTCGCTTTTCTGTATATTTGAGGATACTAATTGGAATCGCAGCCCCAAGTGCCAATCCGATTGATGCTAAGCCATTGCAAAAGACACTTTCTAAAATTTCTTCTACGCGGTTCCTTTGCGGAAAAGGAATTTCGTGATTGCTCAGCCAGTTGGATATAATTGATTTCATTTCTAAGTTTGTAGGTGCAGGAATTTCAATGAATGCAAATCTTCTCATAAACGCATAGGAAAGTTGTTGAAGACTGCTTTTGTCGTATGTGTTCATCGTACCCAACAAGCGCCAAGTTTTGGTGACGACATAGGCGTCTTCTTCATCAGAAATGCACGATATCATCGCTTCGGGAATGATCACAACACGTTTTTTGATTAATGCATGATTAACTGGATTTTCTGAAACGATGTGATAGGGCAGGCTCACTTTTTTGTCGGTCAAGACAGTGAATAGTTCTCCAAAGGCTTTGTCCATATCGGCTCGGTTGAGTTCGTCAATGATTACCCATTTATTTGCTTTCAAGTTTTCGGTAATCACTCCTGGTTCAAAACGTAGCGTCTGTGGGTTAGATGGGTCGGGCAAATAGCCGCCGATAACATCATAAGTGGTCCAAGATGAAGTGGCAGTATAAGTCTCATGGCCATTTGGATTAAGTTGCTTTGCAATCATATTGGCTAATGTAGTTTTTCCTGTGCCTGGTGGGCCTGTTAGAATCACGTGATTTCCAGCGATCAGCGCAGCTACTATTCTTTTGATTATGATTGGTTGGACTGTAAATGGGATATTATCTTCGTTGGATGTATCAAATATATTCACAATATCAGGATTGCTTTCCCCTAACATCGATTCCTCATAGGTTATGGTAATGAAGGAAGGGCTAATGGTGTTCATGGAAAGGTTATCTTCTTTGCTAAAATATGATATGGACCAATTTGCTGGTATCATGGCATGTGTAATCAACCATTCCACTAAATTAGGTGTATAAATGGTTGACAAACCATTCTTCAAAAACAGAAGTGGATCGTCGAAGAACTCCAATTCTATATGCCTGAGCAAAAATAAAATCAGCGGAAAAGTGTTCAGCTCACAAATGCGATCTCCATATACTGTCTCTAAATTTGTCATCCAATCGGGATGTTTTGCAACTCCCCATCTCTTGCCTTCCAGTGGCAATCCAAGTTGCAGCAAAGGGGCTTTCGGCCTACGTGGCCAGTCGCTGGGGTTTGCTAATTCAGAGGCTCTCTTTAGCCCCGTAGTCAGGAAGTTGGAACTCAATCTTGACGCCAATTGTCTTGTCCCTGCTTCCTGTATCCATCCAAAATCCACAACTTCATAAGGCGTTCCATGTAGTTCACCCATCGTTAAGCAATCATGATAATAATTTTTGATTAAATTTCTGGCAATCGTTCCATCCGACAAATCAATGGATGCAGCAGACAAATCCCTTTCGAGACGATCAAATGCAAGAAAAGTAGCCAGGATTGAAGTCCTTTCCATTCCTGTCTTACCTTCTGATCGTTTCATCTGTAATTGTCCAAAGAACACATTGAAAACTTCTGGCGTGAAGTACAAAAGGCCATCTTCTTTCTATTTTTCTAGATGGGGATCGATAGCTGCTCGTATTGTTCCTGCATTTTGTCATAAATGACCTCCGCATCGCTCACTTTCACAGGAACCTCTCCAAAACGAATAGTAGAAAATTTACGGACTGGTTCATCTGATATAATGTCTTTACCAATAAGAACGCTCCTAAACGCGTCCGCAAAAACTTTGGCTAACCTTGGCGGTACCGCATTTCCGATCATTTCGTAAATAGCTTTGGTACTTTTGGCTTCAAATATAAAATCATCGGGGAAACTCTGGATGCGTGCGATTTCGCGAGCAGATAATACCCTTTTCTCAAATGGATGCCAAACTCCAGCGTTTTCAGGCTTAAAGGCTGCAGTCACTGTTCCGGCCACTTCACCTCGGTGATACCTCCGATAAAAATTAGGCCATCTGTACTTTGCCATATCGTCTCTAATTCTCTTTAAACGATCGGGAAGCAATTCATAAGGAATATCCTTCCACGAGCCGCCTTCTGGAACTAATCCTCCAAGGTACACAGCTTGAGGATTCAAATGCAAAAATTGATCATGGTTTGGGGTTCCTTTTTCAATATTAGAAATACACGTTCCAATGGATAAATCCAAACCTTCAATTACATGAGGAAATTTAAACCTACCCATAGAATCGTCACTTAAAATCCCTACGATAAAAACTCTCAATCTATTTTGGGGTACACCGTAATGTGACGCATTGACCAGCTTGAAGTGCACTTCGTATCCCAATTCAGTAAGTTCCATACAAATCTCTTCAAGCAGGTAACCTGTTTGGGTTTTTGTAGACAGCAATCCTCGTACATTTTCGAGCAAAACGATCTTAGGATGTAGATGAGAGATAAATTCAATAGTGTTCATGTAAAGTGTTCCACGCTTCTCTCCAACCCCTTTTCGATTACCAGCGTTTGAAAAAGGTTGGCAGGGGAATCCAGCAATAAGAACATCTAAATCATTAATTTTAGGTATTTCTAAATCATTGACATCTGCTTCGATAATACTACCAATATTTTTTTTATAGGTTAAACATGCATCAGGATTGATGTCGTTTGCCCAAACTATGTCGTAACCGGCATTTAAAAATCCCAGGTCCATTCCACCGCAGCCGCTGAACATGCTGAGAACAGTGGGACGAAATAAGTGGTGTCTTTCGGTTTTGAATTTTTGCATCTCTAAAAGGCACCTCCAACATTCCATTGCCTTGAAGAATTGATACTGTAATCATACCACATTCAATCACATCATGCGAACGCATGTTCGCAAAACAAAACAATTAAATATAATTATACATGAATCCGCTCCTTTCCACACTATCAATTTATATTAATAATTAAGTGAAGAAGAATAAGTGTTCAAACTTTATTTTTAAGTAATCTGGAAACCAAAGCTCTATTTTTTCGTCTATTTGTATATGGAATGGAGGGGGCAAATTTAATACATGCCACACAACAAGACGTGGGGAAAGGTGATAGCGGTACTATTCATGATGACCATGATCGCAGGTTGTGGGGTGCAAGCGAATGGTCACATATCATCAACCAATATGGCAAGGAAACGGAATACAGTGATAACGAAAGTTACTACTAGTCCCAATGCGAAAAGTTCTTTTAATTCCGTGTCCTTCATTGATTCGTTGCGCGGTTGGGCGGAGATGGGACAAACGATTTTTGCTACCACTGATGGCGGGCACACTTGGCGTCGATTAGCAAAAGGCGAAGGGATCGGGAACATTGGTTTTGCTTCCAAGCAATTTGGCTGGTTATTTACCGGAAGCAAATTAAAGGTCACGGTAGACGGAGGAAGAACATGGCATGATCAACACATTCCTCATGTGACGGGCATTCGCTTGGAGCAAGCGCAGTTTGTGGACAAAGAGCACGGATGGCTGATGGGAGCGGGGCAAGGCGCTTTTATTCCCAATCCGAATCAACCGGGGAGCGGTGAAATTCCTTCCGTTCTAGTTTTCTGGTCTACGGACAATGGCGGTACAACTTGGACTCGGTTGGATGTCCCCACATCGATTGCAAACCATGAATTTGAAGGCGAATGTGCTTTTAGTTTTGTTTCGCCAAACCAAGGTTTTCTTGTCATGGGTAGCCAACCTGGTGCAGGAGAGCAAGGGAAATATTTATATCAGACACTTGATGGTGGGCGGAACTGGTCACTTGTAACCGCAACAGAGTTTAATGCGGCTGGCCCTCAAAATGGATTGCCTGGCGGTGGGTACATTGCCAGTCTTAATTTTTTGAATGCGAAAGTGGGTTGGTTATCTGAATCACGTGGACTCACCTATCTCACTACCAATGGGGGATATACCTGGAAAGCGCTCGGAGGTTATCGTGACGACCCGATGGGGGATCTTCATTTTCTTAACCAGAAATTTGGGTACGCAATCTACCATAACACCTTGTTGATCACTCATGATGGGGGAAGCAACTGGCAACAATTATATCCTGGTCCCTGGCCCACTTTATTTACCGAAACCCGTTTTTTTAACTCTAGAGATGGAGTTTCTGTTGGCACGTTATTGGATCCTGGCGCCATCTTAATGACCACCGATGGTGGCCATAAGTGGATTCAAACTGGCGATGTATCGGGGGACGTCATTGCTTTTAGCTTTTCAGACGCACGACACGGGTGGGTCATCACAGATACATCTAATGGTGCAGGATTGCAGCGAACCATTTATCGGACCTCTGATGGGGGCTTTACTTGGCAGAAAGTCATCCGTACCAGTGAAGAGAAAAATTTATATGCTTCGATCTCGTTTGTGAATGACCTCACTGGATTTGTGCAGAGCGGGTGGGGGCATCTTTTTGTTACTCACAACGGAGGAAAAACACTCCAGATGGTGAATGGCCAAGATTCAGACGCGAGCAACATTCAGTTTATTACTCCTGTTTTTGGTGGGGAGATCATGAACCGTCATTTATATTCCACAATCGATGGTGGGAAAAAATGGCGAATTTTGCTATCTAACTATTTAACCGAAGAGTTTGATATGGTTTCAAAAAGCGAGATCGCGGTAATTGCAACAAAAGGAGCGGGAATGCGGTCAATTTTGATGACCACTTCAAACGGGGGACAGACCTGGACGAGATATGATTTTAGCAAGATCAATCCGGTAGGCGTGGTGTTTTCGGATTCAGAACAGGGGTGGTTGGTGGATGATCAAAATAACTATTACTACACCACGGATGGGGGTAGTACTTGGACGCAAGCGAACTCACTTGCTCAATAATCCCATGTAATACTTGTGGAATGGCAAGGTTTGTTGTGAATTTCTGTTCTGTGCTATGATCGTAGAAAATGGCTGTTGCATCTACGTTACAGCGTCTTTTAGAGAGGTATTATGGCTGACTCAACAATGACAAATGCAAAACCGCTCCCCATTTATCGGCGTGCAGTATTTACTATTAGCGGTGCCCACTTCCTCAACGACTTGGTGACGACCGGCATGGTGCCGGCGCTCGTCGTGCTGTATAAACAAGCATTTCAACTGAATTATACACAGTCCACGTTAATCGTATTGGTTTCCTATATCACTTCGTCTGTTGCTCAACCCTTATTTGGTATGTTCACGGACCGTCATCCTCGAGTTTGGTGGTTCACCATTGGCGTATTCTTATCCATCACTGGTTTGGCACTAACGGGAATTGCGCCATCACTTCCTTGGTTACTCCTATTTGTGGGGATATCGGGACTTGGTTCTGGTGCCTTTCACCCTGAAGCATCGCGAGGGACCCATCTGGCATCAGGTGGCAAAAAAGGATTGGCACAGGCCATATTTCAGGTGGGGGGGAACAGTGGTCAGGCGGTGGGGCCACTGATGATTCCCCTTTTTCTCGTGCACACCGGGATCAAAGGATTAGTATGGTTTTTGCCTGTGGCGATTCTGTCCTTGCTATACACTGGCCAGTTGCTACGGTGGCTTAACCGAAGTGTCAAAGAGACATCAAAGTCGCAAATGCAGTTACAGGGCGAAAACAATCTGACAGGTGTCATTTTGCTGTCAGCCATCATCATTTTGCGCTCATGGTGTCAGATTGGCGTGGTGGTATTTCTACCTTTCTACCTTCATCACTTGTCAATACAGGCCTCGGAAACCTTGAATTTTGTGTTTGTCGGTGCGGGCGCTCTGGGAACCTTTATCGGTGGGATGTGGTCGGATCGCCTTGGCTTGAAACGCCTGCTCCTTGTCTCGATGTTTGTGGCGACTCCCTTTGCCATCCTGTTCCCTTACTTGAGCGGATTTTTATCGTATGTTGATCTCTTGCTGTTTGGATTTTCTGTGCTCTCTTCTTTTTCGGTAACGGTTGTGTATATGCAAAAACTTTTGCCGAAAAACATCGCGCTCGCCTCTGGATTATCGATTGGCTTTGGTGTTGGTGCTGGGGGGATCGGTTCTATTTTTATGGGAAGCCTCTCCGATATGTGGGGAGTTTCCATCGTGTTTGGCATATTGTCTTTACTGCCTCTCCTTGGTGGGATCATCGCCATCTTTTTGCCATCTGACCGTTCACGTGCTTTGACTATCCAGTAAATCCGTAGCTAATGGGTTGTGTATATGCTGAAGAAAGGTGTGAATGCGATGATGAAGGTAACTGCCGTCGAATTAGTAGGGCAAAAGGTGAAAATTCGCCCCATGGAATATGACGATTTAAATGAGGTGTATGATGCAGGGAACAGTCCAGAAATCTGGGCTTATATGCCCATGAGGGTACAATCATTGGATGATATGAAGCGACTTATTGATGATGCGCTTCAGGCAAGAGAACATGGAACCGAATTACCCTTTGTGATCATCAATAAAGATTCGCAAAAAATAGTGGGAAGCACTCGTTTTCTTGATATATCTCCTGCCAATCGAAGTTTGGAAATTGGTTGGACATGGCTGTCCCCTGCGGTATGGCGGACTAGCATCAACACGGAGAC
>JAJZAS010000022.1 GCA_021799325.1 Bacillota bacterium
ACAGTGATGTGTGGAGCGGACGGATACGAATCGGTCGAGGGCTTATCCTACGAAGATGTACACTCCGTGTTGCGTAGAGGTTGAAAAAGGAATAGTCTGGTGGCCATGGCGGAGGGGACACACCCGTACCCATCCCGAACACGACGGTTAAGCCCTCCAGCGCCGAGAGTACTGGGACCGCAGGGTCCTGGGAGGCTAGGACGCTGCCAGGCAAATAAAAAAAGCGAGAAGTACGGTATCCCCGTTCTCCTCGCTTTTTATTATTATTTGTGCCTTAGTTGACAGTAACCATTACACTCGTTAGACTTACACATAATCCGCATTGGTCGGAAAACGTAAATTGGAGGTAATTACAATATGAATTGGGCCAACAAGTTTGGACCAGAAGCTTTAACATTTGATGATGTTCTGCTTAGACCGGCAAAGTCTGATGTACTTCCTCGCGATGTAGACACTTCAACTAATTTAACGAAGCGTATTCGTTTGAATATTCCTATCATGAGTGCAGGGATGGATACTGTCACAGAGTCTAAAATGGCGATTGCTATGGCTCGTGAAGGTGGCGTAGGTATAATTCATAAAAACATGACCATCGCTCAACAAGCTGAAGAAGTAGATAAAGTAAAGCGCTCGGAGAGTGGGGTTATTACTGATCCGATTTATCTAACAGCAGAACACCCGATTTACGATGCAGAGGCTATTATGGCCAAATATCGTATTTCTGGAGTACCGATTGTGGATAACGAAAAGCACCTGGTGGGGATTTTAACGAACCGTGATTTGCGGTTTGAAAAGAACTTTAGTCGTTTAATTGGAGAAGTTATGACTAGGGACAATTTAGTTACAGCTCCGGTAGGAACGACATTGGAACAAGCAAAAGAAATCCTCCAATCGCACAAAGTAGAAAAGCTTCCCATCGTTGATGAAAATTACATTTTACGTGGCCTAATCACCATTAAAGACATTGAAAAAGCTAAACAATACCCCAGTTCGGCAAAAGATGTGCATGGAAGGTTATTGGTTGGTGCTGATGTCTCTGTTGGACATGACACCTCTGAGCGTACAGCTAAATTAGTATAAGCTGGCGTCGATGTCATAGTCGTGGATACTGCACATGGTCATTCGCAAGGTGTCATCAATACAGTAAAAAAGTTGCGTGCAGAGTATCCTGAACTCAATATCATTGCAGGTAACGTAGCGACAGGAGAGGCAACGAAGGATCTAATTGAAGCAGGTGCTGATGCAGTAAAAGTTGGGATAGGACCAGGCTCCATCTGTACGACACGGGTCGTAGCAGGTATCGGTGTTCCGCAAATCTCTGCCATATACGATTGCGCTTCGGTTGCAAGGGAATATGGCATTCCCATCATCGCAGATGGAGGAATCAAATATTCGGGGGATATTACCAAGGCAATTGCTGCCGGCGCGGATGCGGTCATGATCGGCAGCTTGCTAGCAGGTACGGAAGAGAGTCCAGGAGAAATCGAAATTTACCAAGGCAGAAGTTTTAAGGTCTATCGCGGTATGGGATCAATTGCTGCCATGAAATCAGGCAGTTCAGACAGGTATTTTCAAGAACAAAATAAAAAACTTGTTCCGGAAGGCATTGAAGGCAGAGTGGCCTACCGTGGTATGTTGAGTGAAATTGTTTTTCAGTTGATTGGAGGTCTTCGTGCCGGAATGGGATATTGCGGTACGCGCAATGTCTCAGAATTACAAACCAATACCCGATTTATACGAATCACTGGCGCGGGACTACGCGAAAGCCACCCTCATGATGTGCATATAACAAAAGAGGCACCAAACTACAGCGTCTAGGGGTTGGGGACTTGGAAATATGGGCACATCGCGGGGCTAGTGCTATTTTTCCTGAGAATACGATGTTGGCGTTTGTAGAAGCGTGGAGAAGCGGCGCGGACGCGATTGAACTGGATGTGCAAAGGACAAGGGATGGCGAGCTAGTGGTGATTCACGACGAGACATTGAATCGCACCACTAATGGGCGAGGATATGTGTATTCGTCATCGTATTCATGGATCAAGACTTTGGATGCAGGAGAGAAAATTCATCCTCGTTTTCGTGGAGAAAAAGTACCAACACTTCGAGAAGTGTTGGATTTCATTCAATCGACGGGTATGCGTCTCAATATCGAGATTAAAAATGAGCAAGTGAATTATGCGGGGATTGAAATGCAAGTGATTAGGACGGTTGAGCAATTTAAGCTTGTTGAGCGAGTTGTCATTTCTTCATTCAATCACCACACTGTTCAGTTGGTTAAAAATGCATCCCCGCAATTGAAAACGGCTTTATTGACGGGGGCTTTTACGCATTATTCACCAACCTACGCTCGCCAGATCGGAATGAATGCCATACATCCCGCAAAACGCACCGTGAATCCGGTATATATGCAAGAAGCATTGCTGTATCAAATAAAAGTTAGACCATACACCGTGAACGAACCTAATTTGATTAGGGTATTTCGAGCTCTTGGGGTGGATGCAGTCATCACCGATCACCCCAAGATGGCAAGAAAAATCATTAATAATAATGATAATAGTTGACGTTGTGGTATAATAAAAAGACTTGCTCGAAGGGTGTGGTGTCTTAGGTGTACCATATGACTCCCCTCTATATTACTGTAAATATCGTGCTTATCGTCGTGGTATTGACGGGTGGTTTTTTTATGTTTAGAAAATTCCTTCGTCAAATGCGCAATGACAAGGACAAATAGTTGAGAATTTTTATTCAATAAGGTTACAATGTAATAATGAATATATGATGAAAGTTAGGAAGGATGGATCGCACGTGGCAATCACGGGTACAGAAAGAGTAAAGCGTGGAATGGCGCAAATGCAAAAAAATGGCGTTATTATGGATGTAATTAATGCGGAACAGGCCAAGGTGGCTGAGGCGGCAGGGGCTGTGGCTGTGATGGCGCTTGAGCGAGTGCCATCAGATATTCGTGCTGCAGGCGGGGTCGCAAGAATGGCAGATCCTACGATTATAGAAGAAGTGATGAAGTCGGTATCGATTCCGGTGATGGCAAAGTGCCGTATTGGCCACATCGCGGAAGCTCGAATTCTTGAAGCACTCGGTGTGGACTACATTGATGAGAGTGAAGTATTAACTCCTGCGGATGACCGTTACCACGTCAATAAAAGAGAATTTACGGTTCCTTTTGTGTGCGGTGCCCGTAACTTAGGCGAGGCGTTGCGTCGAATTGTAGAAGGAGCTTCCATGATTCGTACTAAAGGAGAGCCAGGCACTGGCAACATTGTGGAAGCGGTAAAACACATGCGTGAAGTGCAGGCGCAGATCCGAAAAGTAGCTTCAATGTCTGAGGACGAGCTGGTTGCAGAAGCAAAGAATATTGGCGCACCGATCGAGTTACTGATCCAAATACACAAGGATGGTAAGCTTCCGGTCGTGAATTTTGCGGCGGGCGGAGTGGCTACTCCTGCTGATGCGGCGCTGATGATGGAACTCGGAGCGGACGGAATTTTTGTGGGATCAGGAATTTTCAAATCTGAGAGTCCAGAAAAATTTGCTCGTGCGATCGTCGACGCCACCATGAACTATAAAGATTACGATTTGCTGGCAAAACTTTCTCATGGCCTCGGAACACCCATGCGTGGTATTGAACTCTCTACATTAAACGACAACGAACGGATGGCTGAGCGCGGTTGGTAAGCGAGAAACGTTTGAATATTGGTGTCTTGAATGTGCAGGGAGCCGTCAGTGAGCATGCTGAATTTGTCAGGTCTTTGGGAGATAATGCGATTCTGGTCAAGCACCCCGAAGACCTTGATCAAATCGATGGCTTGATCATACCTGGCGGAGAAAGTACCACCATTGGTAAACTGATGGATAAATATCAGTTGTCTGAAACCATTAGGGAAAAAGCCAAACAGGGGTTCCCTTTGTTTGGTACATGTGCAGGCTTAATTTTGCTTGCTAAAGAAATCGAAGGCAATGAAAAAGCTCACTTGCAACTGATGAAAATGACCGTGAACCGCAATAGCTTTGGCAGGCAAAGGGAATCATTCGAAACTCCTATAGCTGTGAAAGGTGTTGCAGAAGATTTCCCTGCAGTTTTTATCAGAGCACCACATATTGTGGAGTGTGCTGCAGATGTAAACGTTCTTTCTGAATACGAAGGGAAAATGGTGGCAGCACAGCAAGGTAATTTATTAGTGACAGCTTTTCATCCGGAATTGACAGGGGACACGCGGATTCACCGTCATTTCAGGCAAATCGTGGAAAACCACAAGAAATCGCAGCAATAGAGAATTAAGTGATAAATTGCCTTTTGACATCCTTAAATATGGCCGTGTCGTTGCAGGAGGTTGTTTTCTGTGCATGTTGGCATAGCTAGTGTGAATGATTGGGCATTGAATCGCATACAAAGATACATTCCTTCTCCGCACAAGGTGTATGCTGTCCAGCAAAAGGACAGTATACTGCAGCAATGTGTGGATTATGGTTTGGATGTGCTTTTTTATGAAGTGGCTTTTGTCACTAGGTCGCAATTAACCATTTGGAGGAATATCACAAAAGTCCCCAATACCAATTTGGTATTGATCTCTCCGGTTCAAAATCGAGAAATCGAGGAGAAAGTCCTGAAACTTGGGATATATGATATAATTTCAAAGCCTTTAAACGACATTGGTGATGACATTCAACGTATCTTAGAGGCACTCAACAAAAAAGATGAGTTGACACAAAAGTATGAGATGACCATGCGCTCATTCCATGATGCGATTGTGAATGTGCGTGGAAAACGCATCAGCCTCTCTCGTACCGAACTTGAATTGCTGAAGGCGCTTGTATCTGCCAAAGGGCAGTATGTGCCAACGGTGCAATTGATCAATAAGGTATGGGGCGCGTCAGGATCAGGAAAAAAAGAGGACCTATACGTTTATATATCCCGTCTTCGTGAAAAAGTGGAGGAGAATCCGGCCTCCCCTCAACTGATCGTGTCATCGAGGGGATTTGGTTATACTTTTAATGGCGAAGTATCCATAGAGCGAGAATAAGGAGACGCGCAGTATCGTAGTGAGGAGTTGAACACATGCTGGATGCAAAACTGTTACGCCAAAATCCAGAGATCATCAGGCAATCATTAGAAAAGAGAAATGAACCGCCGGAAACGCTCTCCTTGTTTGAGAGGTTTTTTTCCGTGGATAAGGAACGCCGAGAACTCATTCTTCAGACTGAATCCCTAAAAGCAAAGCGTAACGCTGTTTCGCAAGAAGTGGCGAGTCGTAAACAAAACAAACAGAATGCTGATGATTTAATCGAGGATATGCGCACAGTTGGTGACCAGATCAAAGCGCTCGATGATCGTCTAAAGTTATTAGATGACGAGCAAACTTATATCCTCATGCGTTTACCGAATATTGCTCATGAAAGCGTGCCATATGGCAGATCAGAAGAGGATAATCCAGAGATTCGAAAACATGGATCACTGCCAACTTTTTCTTTTACTCCGAAACCTCATTGGGAACTTGGTGTAAACCTCGGAATCCTTGATTTTGAAAGAGCGGCTAAGGTGACCGGTTCAAGGTTTGTGTTTGCTTCGGGATTAGGTGCAAGACTTGAGCGGGCACTGATTAATTTTATGATTGATGTACAAACCGGAGAACGTGGCTATGTGGAAGTTTGGCCACCGTATTTGGTCAATAAAGACAGTATGACAGGCACGGGAAATTTACCGAAGTTCGAGGAAGATGTATTTAAAATTTCGGATTGGGATTATTATCTCATTCCTACCGCAGAGGTGCCGGTCACGAATTTGCATCGCGACGAAATTCTTTCGAATGAGCAATTGCCCATAAAATACGCAGGGTTTAGCACGTGTTTTCGGTCAGAAGCGGGATCAGGCGGCAAGGATACTCGAGGGCTGATTCGTTTACACCAGTTCAACAAAGTGGAACTGGTCCGTTTTGTTTTGCCAGAGGATTCGTATGAGGCATTAAACTCGATCGTGGAAGATGCAGAAGTCATCTTGCAAAAATTGAACCTTGCTTATCGTGTCATTGAGATCTGCACAGGAGATCTTGGCTTTAAGGAAACTAAGAAATACGACTTGGAAGTATGGTTGCCTTCTGCCAATACTTACCGCGAAATCTCCTCTTGCAGTAACTTTGAGGATTTTCAGGCCCGTCGCAGTAATATACGTTTTCGCAGAACTGACAAAGCCAAGCCGGAGTTTGTTCATACGCTAAATGGCTCAGGGTTGGCAATTGGCCGTACAGTGGCTGCAATCCTTGAAAACTATCAGGAGGAAGATGGCTCGGTTCGTGTTCCTGAAGTCCTTAAGCCGTACCTTGGCGGACTCGATCGTTTAACCAGAGCTTAAAACAATTCATGGTTGGAAAAGTGTTGTGGTTGGTTGCCATCATCGTTCTTATCGTATCGATTGTCATTCAGTACAGGGCATTGAATCGCATTGCCTTCAGTCGGTCTATGTTTATCAGTGGAATGGCGTTTTTAACCTCTTTTATCGTGACGTTAACGCCATTCTCACGGGTGGCGGTTTGGTTTTTGTTTATCTTGTTTGAGGCGATAGGATGGATTTTCCTACTGTTTATGACTTATAAATCTTGGGCACGTCTTCGCTACATGCGTTCGTCGATAAGAAAGTAAAAATAAGCATGGCAGTATGTAAAAAGTCGGTGGTGATCATCGGCTTTTTTTTGTCGTTTAGGTGATTACCTACATATAGTGAATGAGCGATGTCGTTTTGTTAGATGCGTTGCATTGCCAGTCCAATAATAAGGGGAGAGGCACGGCTATGGCCAGTCGAATGAAGACGAAGCGCCGCTCATCAACAATGAATCATCCAAAAAAGAAAAGAATCACAGGTTCCAAAAGAAGGACAGGATTGGATCATCAGGTTACTGGGGAATTGGTGAATGATCCAGTGACAGTCATCGAAAACAAACAAGCAGAGGAGATTCAGACAAAGCCTGTGGAGAAACAGCCGGCACAAATTACCCTCCGACCGTTATCTCCAGTGGATCAGGCGTGGATCATGCAGGTGACCAAAGAAGAAATGGGGCCCATTTTTCTTGAAAGTTACGGGTATGAACTGAATTTGGACAATGTGATGCAATACGTGCATTCAGCTCAAACCAGAATCATTTTAGTCAATGATCAACTTGCAGGATATGTAAGTGTTGTGGTGGATGAAAGCGGGAAAATGAATGTGGGTTCCCTAGTGTTGACTGGTTCACACAAGAGGCAGGGGTATGGAACTAGAATCATGAAGCTGTTAGAACAGGAAGCAAGAAGCATGGGACTGATTGAAATGGAGGCATTTGTTCAATCCTCCAATCAGGCAAGTCTTCATTTCTTACAGAAGCTTGGCTTTCAAGAAGTACCTTCCATGCAAGCACAAACGAAGGTGCTTATCAAAAATTTACAAACAGCTTAATAAGCTGTAGTGGCTGTCCAAAATGGTAACAGGACAGCCACGATTGAACTTTACCACCAAAGCCATGGGTATAATGCACCAATGGCTAACCAGGGCAAGAAAAAAAGCGGCCAAAACACGAGTTCAGCAGAACCAGCATCGTTTGACTCCTCTTCTGTTGATGTAAAGCCAGCCTGACGAACGCGACTCAGGTATAAGCCATCATCATTGACAGAATGCAGAATTCCATAGTGAGGTCTGCCATGGGCATGAACAATTACCGGTTGACCGACCAAAGATCGGGCTCGATGATATAAAGGATGCATCTGTGAATCCCTCCTTGGGTTCAATAGATGCATCCCATGATAAAAGTGACATGGATATCTGCCACCAGGGCATGATGCTGTCCTATTTTTTTATCAATTGCTTCATCAATAGGGCTAGTTCTTTTGTTTGTTCTACTCGGGAGAACTGACGGATAACAGCTTGATTGGGTTCAAAAGGTGTTTTGGTAGCAAATGATTGATACAATTGAAGAATGGCAGCGGCTATTGCTTCGGTATCTTTTGGAGGGACAACCACCCCTGCACTGGCAGAACGGATAATGCCGGCTCCCTCCCCTTCCTGCATGAGCGCGAGGATCGGACGGTGAGCGTATAGATATTCATAGAGTTTACCGGGAATATACATGGCGGATTGCGCCTGACCTTCACCAATTAAAAGCAGTGCGTGGGATTTTTCCATCGCTTCAATGACTTTATCATGGGAGAGATAGCCCAAAAGCTCTACGTGATCCAACAAACGATGCTTTTCCAGCAATTGTTGATGATCATTTTTCCCAGGATAATCAAATACCCCTGCAAATTGAACGCGAATGTCTTTGGCAGGAAGTTGGCCCGATTGAAGCAATCCAGAAAGAGCCTCAAAAAATGCGGCAGGCGACCTTTCCGGATATAAAATACCCGCATAAAAAATAGTGAATGGCCCCTCCGTTGGCGCGGGGGGAGTTTCCGAAGCGTAATCATTCGGGTCGACGCCATTACGGATCAGTGAAATTTTACTTTTGGATTCAGGATATTTCCCTGCAAATAACTCACAAAAACTGTCCGTTACCGTCATGATGGCATCTGCGTTTTCGAATACTTGCTTCTCCATCCTGGATTCCAATTCTCTGCGCACTCCAGTGCGGGCATAATGCATATTGTCCATCCATGGATCGCGAAAGTCAGCTACCCACTTGACGCCAGTCCATCGCTTAATGAGTAAACCGGCAATGTGGGTGCTATTGGGCCCTGAAGTGGTATAAATACAGTCTATCTGATGCTTTTTAACGAGTGAACGGCCTTTGAAAGCGGCCTGGAGTGCCCATAGTACCGACTCATCAGGAATGAGCAGATTGTCTTTTGCTGCTTTCAACCATTGCCCCAAGCGTTTCTTTAATGAGGGCGAATTGGAAGTAGATGCCCCGCTCGCATGGGATGCTGACGTGTTCTGGCTCGTGGATGCTGGGCTAGATGGATTTCCGGTGATGAATCTGCCGATTAACTTGGACACCATGTCGCGGACGCGCACCACTTGAACCTCGTTTGGTATTTCACTCAACAACTTTTGGTCCATTGTGGCGGAATAAACGCCATCTGTGGTAAGAACCGTAACGCTCCACTCATATTTGCCCAAATAACGGACAAATTTGAGCGGCCTTTGTACGCCGATTCCCCCCACCGGAGGAAATAGGTAACTGATCATCAGGACGTTGGACGGTGTACTGTCACTTACGTCCGGCGGGGAAGAAATCATCCGTTTTTCACCTCAGAAGGATGCGGTGCGACATAAGGAGTCAGCCTGTCTTTCAAGTCTACCAGGACTACATCTGGTTTGCATTGCTGTAATGCTTTGGCCCAGTCTACGTTTGAAAATTCTGGTTGCCATGTGCCGACAAGGATAGCATCTGCTCCTTTTAAGCATTCTTCGAGCGATTCGACCTGATAGGGAAGCATTTCCGTGACAGTGGGATCATAAGCTTTGACTTTGGCCCCATAGGAAATTAACAGTTCAGTGCAATCTACGGCAGGACTGTTGCGTGTATCATTGGATCCATCTTTCATGCCAAGACCGAGTACAGCAACATGGCTGTTTGCGATAGATTTACCAATGTCCGTTAATTCGCCAGCCATCCGATCCATCAGGTAGTTGGGCACATAAGCATTGATCTGGCGCGCCAAACGAAAAAGTGGCATGGCATTTTCATCGTCAAGTGAGGCATTCAAATAGTGATACGCGTTCGGAATGCAATAGCCGCCTACGCCAATGCCGGGTTCAAGAAGATGTACGCGTGGGTGCGTGTTGGCCATTCTAATCAGTTCATAGACGTTCATGTTGCGCGCTTCCGAATAACGAGCGAGTTGTTGCGCGAGTGCGATATTCACGTCACGTTGCGCGTTTTCTACCACTTTGACTGCTTCTGCCACTGACAACGTGGTGATATGGAGTTGTCCTGAAGTCAGTTCGCCAAGCAGTTCTTTTGCTGCCTGTGCACAGGACTCCGTATAGCCGCCAAGCACAATGTCAAGTGTTTGGAATTCGTACATGGCTCTGCCTTCAGCCACACGCTCAGCTGCATAGGCAACATGAAAATCAACGCCGGGTTCCATTCCACTTTTGGCTTTGAGCCGGGGAATCAGTTCTTTTTCCATCATACCGGGAACAAGTGTGCTGCGAATCAACACCAAATCTCCTGGCTTGATGGCTTGTCCCAAATCTTCCATGGCGTGAAAAAGAGGGGCGGTGTTGAGTTCGCCGTCAAGACTTACCGGAATTCCCACAGTAACAATGAAAGCTTGACTGGCGCGGGTGTCCTGCCAACTTGAGGTGGGGATGAAACGTCCGCTTTGCAAATGCCTTTGCAGGATAGAAGAAAGCGTTTCTCCCTGGTAATCTTCGTGGACAGAAGTTTGTCCCTGTAATAATTGTTCAATTTTCCTGTGGTCTACATCGATCCCAATCACATTCAACCCTTTTTCACAAAAGGATAGTGACAGCGGTAAACCGATGAACCCCAATCCGACAACGCTAATCGTTTTTTTCATCTACTTGGTGATCCTCCAGACCAGTTTGATTTCATTATATAAACGTATCACATCAATGTGTATAGGATGTGAAAAATAATATACACATTATCTAAAACAAAAGTTTACGTTGACGTATGATTGATTGCTTCTGCATAATCAGAATATGATTATTTTTACCACATTCTTATACCTGAAGGGAAGATTGTGTGTGCGGTAAGAGAAGCATTTGTCCGTGCACTAACGTTTTTTAATGATACACTTAGGTAAAGAATGGTGAAATGAAGAAAGGAAGTTGTTATTGTGAAAGTTTCAGAAATCATGGTCACCAATGTGTACGCGGCAAATGAGAATGACACGGTTCGCAGTGTGTTGGAGAATTTCGCGAAGTTTGGAATAGGCGGTATGCCGATCGTGAATGACGCCAATGTGCTCGTCGGATATATCAGCGACGGCGACATCATGCGCCACTTGGGCAAGCATTTGAACAGACCCCTAAATTATTTCACTATGGCCGCTGAATATTACTCAGGGATTGGCTTAAACTCCAGTGCGGGTATTGAATACGATGAACTGCGGGAAAACCTTCAACAGGTAGTAGGGCTGAACGTTTTGGAAGTGGGAGTAAAAAAAGCGATCACCGTCAAAGAAAATGACGATATCGTGGCAGTAGCTGATTTGTTGTCTAAGCGCAAAATCAAGAAGGTACCAGTCGAAAGAGATAGAAAACTGATCGGCATCGTCAGTCGAGGGGATGTCGTTCGTGCGGTGGTGAAGACATTCCTCGCACTGAATTCCCCAGAGGCATGATACAATCATTTACTATGAAAAAAAGCGAACCACGGACCTATTAAGGTCTATCGGTTCGCTTTTTGACAGGTAGCGGGCCATATGGCGCCCTTAAACTCTGTCCGGAACGTGTACTAGTAACTTTCCGATATTTTCCCCATGAAACAATCCGATGAATGCCTCAGGGGTGTTTTCAAATCCTTCGATAATCGTCTCTTTTTGTTTGATTTTTCCCTCTTGATACCACTTTGCAAGCGCTGCATGCGCCTCGCCGAATGATTCGACAAAATCGGAAACAATAAAGCCCTGCAGACGGATTCTACGAGTAACAAATGTGTGAAATACGTTCATCGAGATTTGTGCAGGCTTGGTATCATTGTAATGGGCAATTTGACCGCAAAGTGGTATGCGGGCAAA
>JAJZAS010000023.1 GCA_021799325.1 Bacillota bacterium
TTCTCATCTCAGCTCAACTCAACCAACCTAATCCGACGTTTCGCTCATTGAACGCCGCGATCAAATACTTACAATTTAGCATACCGACTGACAAGCTTTTCGTCAAGCAACATCCCTTGAATCCGTAATGCTTTTCCTATTGCCTTTCTTCCAAAAAAGCATGACGACTACGAGAAAACCAAGATAGAACATCACTTGCAAAGACGTGGGACTGTCTGCATACCCGAAAAAAGAGTGCAAAATATCGCCAAACGTGCTGTTTTCACTGAGAAAAGTGGCTGAACTCCACAATGCATGCTGCCTCGGAAGCCAACCGAGTTGTTGAAAATCCTCAATCCCATTCGCAAGCAGTCCCGCCGCAAAAAACATCAACAAAATACCCATCACATGAAAAAAGTACCCCAGATTGATCCGCTTCCCCAGCACGTAAATGAAGTAACTCAGCAAAAGGCCTAACATGGTCCCCACGATCGCACCAATGGTGAGCCATAGCGGACTTGAATGAAAGGCGATCGCGATCATAAAAATCACCGTTTCCAGCCCTTCTCTTCCCACCGTGATAAACGCGATGAACACGATGGCAGCGAGCGAACCCGTACTAACGGCATCCTGAATTCTGGATTGAAGCTCGCTTTTCAGGTGACGCCCCTGTTTTTTCATCCAAAATGTCATATACGTCAGAACACCGCACGCGATAAAATACGTCATGCCTTCTATCTGCGTCTGTAGCATGGAACCGTCATAACGGTGGATCGTGGTAAATATCACGATACCGCCCAGGATATCAAGCCCAAGCGCCAAACCGATCCCTACCCACACCTCCTTAAAGTGATCGCGTCGACCGATCTTTTTCAAATACGATATCATGATGGCGCAGATCATGGCCGCTTCCAGCGATTCTCGAAAAAAGATGAGAATAGAGGCCAGCAATACTCCCACTCCCGTCCTAATGTCGACTATTTTAGTCAACTATTCTTTCACGATGTTATCGTTTGTTCACTGATCCGTCAACCATTTGTCGCGTTAATTTCAACAACTTTCGCAATGAAAAAGGCAGATAGCTTTGCTGCCGCCAAACGAGACCTAAATTCCACTTCAGGTGAAAATCCTGAATGGGAACGAAGCGTAAGTCGTGCCCTTTTAGCATTTGTTTTACCGAAGTGGGCAATATGGCAATACCCAGGTGAGACTCTACCATTTTGGCGATAAAGTCCCATTGTGAACTTTTGCACACCATCTTCGGCAAAAATCCAGCATGCTGACACGCCTCTAGTATCCGGTCATGCAAAATAAAATCTTCCCGAAACATCACCCACGATTCGTCTTTTAAGTCTGTCAAACGTATCTCGACCCGCTCGAGCATCGGGTGTGTGGCAGGCAACACTAACGATAGGTTTTCAGTGAAGACGGCAAGTGAGTCCAGTTCCACGGAAAAGAGCGGTTCGACCACAATCCCTGCATCCAGCGTCCCTTCCATCACTGCTCGCTCAACCGCTTTGGCTCCCACTTCCGTAATTTGCAGCTCGATATGAGGATACTGCTTATGATACGCCGCAAGTATTTCAGAAAAATAAGTGGTGCCAGTCATCGGAGGTATTCCTACACGCAGCGTGCCAAACTCCAGTTCCCTAATATCCTGCAGCGCATGTTCAATGCCCTGCAGCGCTTCCAGCACCCTGTTAGCCTCATGCCATAACGCACGTCCTGCATCTGTCAGTTCAATTTTTTTCCCTCCGCGGTCAAAAAGCTTCACTTCGTACTCTCGTTCTAAATCTTGGATCATTTTGCTGATGGTCGGTTGCGTCACATGCAGCGATTCAGCCGCCAATGTAAAACTATGAAGATTGGCCACTGCCACAAAATAACGCAAATGATGAATATCGATCGTGTTCTCCTCCATTCCTCGTAACGTCATAGATAAAATGAATGCAATCGATAACAATCATTCATTTTACCAATAGTAATCTACTATGTATACTGATCCAAATAGGAGGTAGAGAGATGAAACGCACCGTCCCCATCATGTTGCAACTGATTCTACTTGTCTCATTTGCTGAAATCGGCAACGGAATACAAGCCTGGCTCGGCTTGGTGATTCCAGGAAGCCTGATCGGCATGGCGCTACTTTTTTTTACTTTGAAACTACATATCGTTCGTCTGCCATGGGTGGAACAGGGAGCAAATTTTTTGCTAGCGGAATTGCTGCTGTTTTTTGTCCCCTCCGCGACTGGTATCGTGCAGTACGGCCCCTTATTTGATCATGATGGTTGGAAAATCGTTACAGTGATTGGAGTTAGCACGATTTTGGTGATGACCATAACTGGACTCATTGTTGATTTTGGAATGCGGCGCAAAGGAGTGCCGGAATGATGGCAAAGATTCTTTTTATCCTGATGACGATCCTGGTCTATTGGCTTTGCAAAAAACTCTACAAAAAATATACGATTGTCATTTTTTCGCCACTTTTCACCAGTCTGTTCGTCATGGTGCTTCTCTTGCTTGTCCTGCATATCCATTATGGAAACTACTGGTCAGGAGGTAAGGTGATGGCCTGGTGGTTACAGCCTGCCACTGTGGCTTTTGCCGTGCCGCTGTATAAGTTGTATCCCACGATGAAGCGACACGCGTTGCCATTGTCGTTAGGAGTGGTCACAGGTACCGGCATCTCTATCGTCTCCACCGTCCTGCTCGCGGACATTTTGCATCTTACCATACTTGCGCCTAGTCTTGCCCCGCATTCTGTCACCACGCCGATTGCTATGCTGACTTCAAGATCCCTACACGGTAACCCTACACTCACTGCGGTATTTGTGATCATCACAGCGCTTGTGGGCGTGATTGCGGGGCCGCTTATCATTCAGCATCTGAAGATACGCACCAGTTTAGCACGGGGGGCGCTTTTGGGGACTGGCGCGCACGCCATGGGCACATCGCGAGCGTTCGAATTTGGCGAGACAGAAGGCAGTATCGCAAGCATCTCCATGATCCTAGCCGGGATATTGACGATCCTCTTTGCCCCGCTATTCGTTCCGTATTTATGACCGTCCATGTAATCATTTGTACAATATCAAAAAATATGATAAACCTATCAATATAAATAAATCATAGAAATCATAATAAAAGGATGGTGTGTTTCTTTGAAACCAATGGATACGCTTACACTTGCAGTGCAAGATTATTATCCTGATGATTTTTCCTATTGCTACGGATGCGGTCGATTAAATGATCATGGTTTGCAATTAAAAACCAGGTGGGACGGAGAGGAAACCGTTACCGAATATGTTCCCCGCCCGGAACATTTGGCCATTCCCGGGTTTGTCTACGGTGGACTCATCGCTTCGCTAATTGATTGCCATAGTACTGGATCCGCATCGCTTGCGTTGCACCGCAGAGATGGGCATGAACTGGGGGATGGTGCAAACGTACCCCGTTGTGTGACAGCATCGTTAAAGGTTGATTTCCTCAAACCTACTCCCCATGGGGAACCCATCACCGTCAGAGGCAAAATCGTGGAAGTAGGAAGGAAAAAAGCAGTGATCCACAGCGAGTTGATCGTTGCAGGGGAAGTATGTGTACGCGGTGAGGTGGTGGCAGTCATCGCACCGGATTCCATGCTAAACGCCGCCAGATAGGCGGCGTTTAGCATTCTTTTTTTATCTATGATTTAGAAAGAAAAGCCTTCTACCATCGATTGCAATTTTTCTGCCAATTGTTCGAGCGAATGAGCGGATGCCGCGATCTCTTCCATGCTTGCCAGTTGTCCTTCCGCTTCCTTGGAAATATTGAGGGTAGCACTTGAATTGGTTGCGGCAATTTCATGAATTTTTTGCATGGCAGCGACGACACCATCGCTGTCTTTTGCCATTTCGACCACTGCATTTGACACCTCGTGAATCTGCTGTGTCACGTTGGCGATAGCTTCTTGAATGGAGGAAAACGCTTTGCTGGCAACATCCACAGCACTGGAACCTTCATTAACAGCAGACGAGGCCTGATTGGTGAGCGTGACTGCACTCGTCGTATCCAGTTGAATCGTGCTGACCAGTGAGGAGATTTGTTCCGCAGATTCTGCCGATTGTGCGGCAAGTTTCCTGACTTCATCTGCCACTACCGCAAACCCTGCGCCATGCTCGCCAGCTCGTGCCGCTTCAATTGCTGCATTCAATGCAAGCAGGTTGGTTTGCTCTGAAATTGCGGTAATCACTGTCACGATGTCCCCAATTTGCTTGGAGCGATTGCCGAGCACATCCACCGCTTGTTCTAGAGAAGTGACTGTGCTGCGAATTTGGTTCATCCCCTCATATACTCGCGCGATGGAGGACTTCCCATCTGATGCCATAGTGGACGCATTCATAGAGGTAGATGATACTAAATTCGCCCGTTCCGCAATGTGTTGAATTTGTTTGGAAATCGCATCTACCGCCCGCGTACTGTCTTCTACGTTAAGGGACTGTTTTTCAGAGCCGGTTGCCACTTCCTGGACGGTTAGGACAATGTGTTCAGTGGCATGGCTGTTTTCTTCCGCGCTGGAAGACAACTCTTCCGAAGCAGATGCCAAATGGCTTGAAGTTTCACTCAAATTGTGAATTAACGTTCGCAAAGAAGTTGTCATTTGATTAAAACTTTTACCCAGTTGGCCAATGATATCATTGGTTTTGATATCGACTTGTTCGGTTAGTTTCCCCTCACTGACTTTCACAACCGCTTCCGACATCTGATAGAGCGGCTTCATGATGGAACGGTAAAGCAAGAAAATCAACAATCCAAACACAATCAAGGACACGACAAGCACGATCAGTGTGGTTCGCAAAATCGAATTGACAATCGATGAAATCTGCGAAGTATAGAGTACTGCCCCCACCTTCCAACCCGTTAGGGAATTGGTGGAGTAGGTGATATAGGCCGGTTGATGATTAATAGTGGTCAAATATTGTCCGGAAGCTGACGAATACATGGAATCCGCAAACGATGCGATCGTCTTCCCAGGTTTACTGGTGGTATCAACCAAGACATGTCGATTGTTATCGTAAATGACAATAAACCCTGAATGGTTGACTTGAAGTTTTTTTACTGCCTGCGCCATTTGGCCTAAATTCAAATCGACCGCCATCACGCCACTGTGATCATTTAGCATTCTCGCAACGGTGATCACAATATCCCCAGTGGCCGCATCCACATATGGCGGAGTAATTACGGTTTGCCCGGGATGGGCAACGGCTTGTGTATACCAAGGACGAATACGAGGATCGTATCCTGCCGGCAAGGTCTGGATCGGTTCAAGATCCATTTGTCCCGTGGCAGTCCCCAAATAGGTGTTCATGATGTTCGAGTGGTGGCTTTCAAACACAGAAAGCAAATGCATCACTTGTTTTTTAGTGGTTGATTTTGAAAAGAGGTTGGCAAAAGTCGTCACATCTTGAATTTCTGGTTGAATCTCCTCTGTGATGTTGTCGATGACTAACGAAACATTCTGCTTGGAGCCAGATAGAATCTGTTGTTCCACCTTACTTTTGGTAATCGAGTAGGAAACAAAGCTGATAATAATGGTAGGAATTAAAAGTACAAGCAGAAAGGAGCCGAGCAGTTTCTGTCTCAGTCCCAAACGCATGAGTATCCCCCTTTAGTGAAATTTATGTTTTAAATATTTAATCATTTTTATTGAATTTAAGCATACGATGGTGAATATAAACTCTACAGGTAGATCAGTCAAGGGATTTTTTTAGCAAAATTTCCTAATCGCGGTACGCTTAGCAGCGACGACAAACGCTTCTCGCACCTTTTTTCCCCCTTAACGCATCATCCTGACTATCTGCGCTTGGAACCTTTCTGCGGTGGCCACCATCTCGTCAAACAGCTCTTTCACGCTCAATACGGATTGGATCAATCCCACCGATTGTCCTGCCCATGCATACCCATTTTGAAAATCGCCGTCATACACTGCTTTTTTATTGCGTTCACCAGAGATCAGGTGATAAAACTCTTCTTTAGTCAAACCTTCCGTTTCCGCATCTAAAATGTGCTCTGCCCATTCGCCGTTAATGACTCGTCCCGGCGCGCCAATGGAGCGCTTGATCACCTTCGTATCAAGTTCCGTCCCTTTCACCAGTCGTGCTTTATATTCGTCACTGGCCACACTTTCCTTCGTGGCTACAAACCGCGTTCCCATCTCGATCCCTTCCGCGCCAAGCGCAAGCGCTGCTAGCAACCCTCTACCATCAGCAATGCCACCGCTTGCAATAACCGGAATGGCAACTGCATCCACGACACGTGGAATGAGAACAATCGTGCCTGTATCATCGCGTCCGATGTGACCTCCCCCTTCCTGGCCAACGGCAATGACCGCATCCGCGCCAAGCGATTCTGCTTTTTGCGCCTGCCTCACGGTACTCACCAGAATCAGTTTTTTAATCGGGTGGCCTTCCAGACGCTTCATCGTTTTTTCCGGATTCCCTCCAGTCAGCGTCACAGCAGAAACTTTTTTGTCAATCACCAGATCGACCATATCCTCGACGGAATGGTGTTGTCCGATCGCAATATTGACCGCAAAAGGTTTGTCTGTCTGTTCGCGGACGCGATCGATTTCCTGCGCCAATTCTTCTGTGGAAGCGAGTGAAGTGGCTGTAATTTGCCCCAGACCGCCAGCACTCGAAACTGCCGCAGCAAGGTTAGCAAATGCCAGATGAGCCAATCCCCCTTGGATTATCGGAACACTGATTCCTAGTAGTTCTGTCATTCGCGTTTTCATCATTTAGCCTCCTATTTGTTAACCCATTATCACTCTTCGGTTAACAATTACTTTATCATAGATCGATGACATGATTCGAATCTCTTCATTATCGTACAAAAAAAGTGCCCGTTGCTCTGGCGACAAGCAGGTTTTCCTCGTTTACCACCCGGCAATCCGCATACATGAGCGTGCGCCCCTTTTTCACGATAGTAGCCGCTGCCGTTAAGCTTTTCCCCTTAGCACCTTGCAAAAAGGTGGTATGTAAATCAATGGTCACTGCCTGTTGAACACCTGCCTCATCTGCATCCATCAAATTCGACATGGCCACATCGACTAGTGCCGAAATGATGCCACCGTGTACCACCCCTACGCTGTTGATGTGAAGCGGTTGCAAAGGCAGCGTTACATGGACTTCACTTGGACTCACTCGCTCATAAACAAACCCCAAAAACTCATCAAACGGCTGTTTAATAAAACTCATAAAACCCTCTCCCGATTCTATGTAGGTATGCTCTATTCTACCGATTAACAGGGCAGCAAAGTCAAGCAAAAAACCGGGAATCCCATCGGGGATTTCCGGTCGTCTACAAACCATCCTATCATTTTCAAACCATCAGTGATTTTTACAGATCGTCAGTGAACACCTACAGGTTGCATGGCAGTGTCGTAGGTATTAGCAAGCATTTGCAAGTACGTGCTCGTTGCCTGCTCACCAGGGTAATAGCCATTTTTCGACATCCAACCAGCCACTTCAAACGCATGGTGGGAACTCATCGTAAATGCATCCTCCAAAAACTGGCGAAGTTGTGGATCATCCGCTTCAAATGCGGCAAAAGCGTAGTTTTTCCCTGCTGCCTTGATGGCTAGCAAGTAGGAGGTAGCAATGGCCCTATCGTCAAACGTGGTGCCGCTCGGGTTCGGTTTGACGGCTTGTGGAGGCTTTGGCGTCCCTGCCATTTTGGCTGGCATCGCAGGTACTTTCAATTTCTCGCTGGAGGTACCGGTCTTTGCCCACTCCACTTTGATGTTATAGTCCTGAATGTGAGCGGCCAGTTGATTTTGCAAAATGCCTTTTAATTCAGGATCTTTTGCCTGCTGGATGAACACTCCCATGCTGTTGATGGTATTGACGCAACCCATTAGCAATTCATTTAATTCGTAGGCCTCATGACCACGAAGTGCCATGCCAAGTCCCCCTTATGCGCATTGATATCATATCGTCAGCTCATAAGGTACCCATTTTCATCAGACTCATTCAGTGGATGATTCCCATATCCCCCAGCTCATCCCGTATGATATTCGCCATCGCCAGATACCCAGTTTTGCTCGGATGAATGCCGTCATCACTAAGTAAATCCGCGAGATCTCCTGCCTGCTTAAACCGGCTTCGTAGATCAATACTTGGCACATTCATCTCTTTGATCAAACTTTTCAACTGACGATTGTAATTGCCGTGCCAATGCTCGATCCCACCGCACGTGGCGATCCAGTGGGCAATGTTCTTCCCATGAAGTAACATGATTTGGGCATAATAGCGAACAGGATCAAGCGGCAAAACGGTCATCAATATCGGGGTGATGCCAGCGTTCCGCACGTCCTCTATGATTTGGCGTAAATTGTTCAGATAATCATTCAAAGAAACGATTGGTTCATGAGCTTCATCTGGCTTTTTTGCCACCTCAGCCCAGTCGAAGTTGCAATCGTTCCCTCCCACTTCTACGAGCACATAATCCGGTTGTGGTTCGATCACATCTGTGTCAAGGCGCTCTACCATCAAAGTGGAATTGTCGTTAAAAACTCCTTTATTCAAGACTTCTCCATTGCTCTCACCCAACAGTTGCTGAAGCATGGCCGGATAATTTTCTTTTATGATGCGTAGGCGTCCCTTTAAAAAGGTGATGCCTCTAGTGACGCTATCTCCAAAACATACGATGCGCATTTCTCTCACTACTTGTCCCATCTCTCTCCTTGATATCTTTCTCTCTACTCATTATAACCCGTACAAGTTTCCCATTGCATACCAGCATTACAAAATCGTCGCTTCACTTATGCACAAAGGGGAATCATTTTTCACATTGTTAACAAGCGGTGAGACGGGATAGGCTTTCATTTTCTCTGCCTCATATGGTCGCAATAATTGCTTCACGTTTTGGAAATCCCTCGCAGACAGCCAGGTCTTTTCTTCCTCTTCTGTCAAAATGACAGGCATGCGCTCATGGATCTTTGTCATCCACTCGCTCGCAGCCGTGGTAATGATCGTGCAACTGCTGATTTTGTTTCCTTCAGGGTCAATCCATGTGTCGAAAAGCCCTGCCATCGCAAAAAGTGTCCGATCCCTAACCACCATGCGATAAGGGGTGGATTTGCCTGCGTCCCTTTTCCATTCATAATAACTATCTGCCGGAATGAGGCAGCGTTTACGGTCAAGCAATTGCCGATACGATGGTTTTTCCTCTAGCGATTCCGCGCGGGCGTTGATCATCTTGTATCCCACTCTAGCATCTTTAGAAAAATGTGGAATCAGGCCCCACTTGAGCGGTCCTATTCGACGTTCGCCATGGCTGGAGATGATGGCAGTAACGAGTTGCCCAGGTGCCACGTTGTATCGGGGACGGTCTGTATACTGCGAAGTGTTAATCGCAAATTCTCGTAGCACCTCCTCCCAATCCGTGGCAAAGGAAAACCTGCCGCACATTTTAATCCCTCCAAGCTAATCAATCAATTGGACTTACCTTCTATCGTACCTCATCATTCCCGATGTAGCCAAAAAAATGACCTGAGCCCTATCTACCCGGCTCAGGCCATCTTTTATATAGCTAACTCACATTTTACGCACTCTTGTGCATTTGTTTGGCTTCTGCTAGGGATTTGGTCGCATAACCGCTTCGCACACCCCATACAAAGAACAGCAATGAGAAAATTGCAACGACCACATTATCCCAAGGGAACGGTATGATTTTTTGACCGCCAAAACTACCCAAATAGGACATGAGGAGAATAAATAGCAAGTAGACAACCAGCCAAATACCAGCTTTGATATCCCTGCCTAGGTTTTCTCTTAGTTCAGGTTTTTTCATCACAAAGCCGACATAAATGATTAAACCGACAATTTCCATGACGATGAGAGGCCACACGTTTGACCAGCCTGTCCAATAGATAATCAGCGTCCCCACGATAAACGCGAGGGTGCTGATAAGCGTCAAATTGCGTACACGAAATGGGGTAGCCATATCCTGTGCGGTGCGTCGGAACACCACCGCAGAAACTGGCCCAATCACATAGGTGAGTACAGTGGCGCCAGAAATAAAGCCGACAAGTGCACTCCATGTCGGAAATGGTGCCGTCCAAAAGATTCCCACAATCAAAGAGAACCAAAGAGCTGCCCGGGGAATTCCCGATTTTTCATGAACATTGCCAAATTTTCTCCACCAGTAGTGGTTCTCGGCCATCGCCATGGTGATGCGAGACGTCGAGGCAATATAGACGTTACCAGTCCCCGAAGGAGAAATCAGGGCATCCGCATAAAGGAAAAAGGCAAACCAGCCAAATCCGACAATGCCGAGTAACTGAACAAATGGCGCCGTAAAGTTAAGCGCGCCCCATCCTCCGGACAAGTTGCGAACGCCACCGATAAACCCAATCTGCAACAAAGTATAGAGGACTGCTGCAAGTAAAATTGCAATCACAATAGCGGGTCCAATATGTTTTTGCGGGTTTTTTGCCTCGCCGGCAAGTGCGCTGATTTGCCTGAATCCTAGGAAGGCAAACACCACACCAGAAGTAGCGATAGCGGAAAAAATCCCTTTCACGCCAAAAGGAGCAAACTGATGACTAGTAAAATTAGAACCATGGAATGCTGCCAAAAGTAAAATGACCGTTATGGTTGGAACGATAAATTTCAGCGAAGTGACTACTGTATTGATCTTTGCAAATAAATTGACACCAAAATAATTTAATAAAAAGAAAAGTACGAGCAATCCCACTTCAATCAGCCAACCAACAATGGTAGGCATGCCGGAAGCTTGAAATAAAACTCCTTGAGGAAAATAACCGCTCGCGTAGTTAACGACAGCCTGCGCTTCTACTGGAGGGACTGTAGAATACGCGATCAGTGCGGCAAAACCCATTAAATAACTGGTGAGTGAACCATGAGAATAATCAGGATACTTGACAATACCGCCTGATTCGGGCATTCTGGCGCCGAGTTCCCCATACACAAGCCCGATGAGAATAACTGCCACCGCACCGATAATCCAGGCAAAGAACGCTGCAGGCCCTGATGTTTTTGCCGCAGCCTGTGCTCCCAATAACCATCCGGAACCAATGATCCCACCTAAACCGATCATCGTAAGATCTAGGAAGCCAAGAGACTTTTTCAGTTTAGATTGACTTACCACCAAAACATCTCCTTATGAAAATTATGATAAATTTTGAATATAATACAAGTTAAAATCGATAAACCACCTCATTTCTATGATGGATGAGTATTCAGAATTTCAATAAATCCCCCTTAAGAATGTAAGCATTTTCACAAGCTTTCTGCAAGCATACGCTTTACCGCATCATCGTATAAAAGCTGGGGGATGTATTGATGACTACATGTTTAACTCCTTATCACATTCAGTCTCCATTCACCCATGTTCACAGAGAGCTATTGTTTCCAACAATTAAGTCGTCAATGCCCCGTACGTCGAATCAGTTTGCAACAGCCCCGGCGTTTTATGTGATTTTTCGTATAATTATTCACAATTTGCTCTATTGCTACTTGCACATAAGCCCCCTTATGCTGAATAGTATTTTTTAAATATTAGCGTAGATCTGGTAGATAAACTCAGGCGATTATAGAATTAGCAAAAAATGGGTATT
>JAJZAS010000024.1 GCA_021799325.1 Bacillota bacterium
TCTTAAACCCTGAGGTTCGCTTTCGGGGTACGAGAGTGACTGGAGAATTCGAAGGGAATAATATCTTAAGACAGGAATGATATATAATCTCAGCGAGTCTGCCATGGATTTCTTGAAAGCGCTACATGGTAGGAGTCTAGATGAATTGATCGACGGCCTCATGAGGAGTAATTTCAGTAAAAACGATGATTATGGGCGAGATTTGTATATTGGAACGCGAGACTTATTAACGTCGGGCATACTGACGATAGGGGGCCAGTCTCGTGATGATTAGAGTTGAGCATTTGTCAAAATCATATGCGTCTTCATTTAGTAAAACTGATGCTCTGAGAGACATTAGTTTTGCTGTTGGGTGTGGTGAGATACTGGGCATTCTAGGCCCCAATGGTGCAGGAAAATCCACTTTGATAAAGATTTTGGCTACAATTCTTAATCGCGACACCGGTCAAATTTACATGGCAGATTGTACGACGGACGACGCGATTGCTTACCGACAGAAGTTCACGGTCGCGCTTCAAAACAGCAGTCTGGAATTGTGGTTATCTGTTGAGGACAATCTGAAGATTTACGGGAAATTTTTTGGTCTGCAAGGTACCCATCTCTCCAAACAAATCGATGAAGTGATCGGTCTATTTGGACTTAAAGAATTCCGCAGAAAAAGAGCCTCCGAATTGAGTGGCGGTTATCGGAAAAGACTGCAATTAGCGAGAAGTTTCTTGGTGGACACGCCTGTCATGATGCTCGACGAGCCAACGGCTGGTTTAGATCCGCTTGCGAAAAACCAAGTCATTAGACTGTTAAAAGATAGGGCTGCACAAGGTAAGAGTATTATCTTCACGACACAGGTAATTGCAGAGGCGGAAGCACTTTGCAACAGGGTATTAATACTGAATCAAGGCAGAAAGATAGCGGAAGGTAATGTCGAGGACATAAAAGCTTTATTCAGTGCAGGACAGCGAATGGAATTTAAATTTGAAGAAGTCACAGAGTCAATAGTGCGCGAAGCAAGTTCGATCTGCCAATTGACGGGGAAGGCTGCTCCTGAGCAACAAGGGAGTAGCTTGTTGTTTGACTTGACAGTGGTTGATGAGGCGGATCGACAGACCATGAGTAAATTACTTGAGAGTCTCTGCCCGATAAGTGTCAGTACGAAGGATCTATCGCTAGAAGAAATATTTATTGAATTACTAAAGGAGGGGGTGGTATGAACGGTGTAGCTGCCTCTTTATATCGGGAGTATAAAATACGCATGTCATCGCCACGGGTCTTTGTGGAGAATATCGCCAATCCGCTATTTGTCTGCTCATTTTTGGGTTTGCATTGGGCGGGACAATTGGGAGAATTAGCAATGATTCAGGTGGCTCGACGCCGTATCTTAATTATTTTGTCATTGGTGCTGTGAACATTAGTTTTATTTCAAATGCCTTGGTGGCTTCTACGAAAATATTCATCGATAAATATGTTGGGCTTTACGAGGAAATCCTTTCGTACCCAGTTAGAAGAAGTCATATTTTATTTGGGAAGCTGATCTTTAATCTCATCCTGTCATTTGCGCAAGCCGTCGTGATGATTGCATTTGTTGCTGCCATTACCGGGAATATCGAGCTCAATTGGTATCGCATTATTTTGCTTGTACTGGTACTGGCTTTGGGAAGCAGTACATGGTTTTTTAGTATGGTGATACTTGCAGTCAAATTGAAAACGCAAGATGCTTTCAACACGGCCTATTTCTTGATCATGACTCCCATTGTCTTTACAAGTTCAATTTATTATCCTGTTAATCGATTACCGTCAGTGCTCAAATTCTTGGGGTATGCAAATCCATTATCATGGATGACGGATATTGGAAGGGACATATATCTTGGAGTGCCAACAAGCGAATTAAGTCTGAAGGTTATCGGGTTAGTGGCTCTGTTGATTATTTCGTCCATTATGTCGATCAGAATGTTTGCCAAGGGAATAAAATAGAAAATCAAGACCCGGTTTATAAGTCCATGTAGCCAGTACTTTTGAGATATGAAGTCGCACCTGTTTGAGGTCGTGAAACCTACTCCGGTGGTAGAGCACTGCGCTGGCAGCGCAGGGGTCAGGGGTTCAAATCCCCTATTCTCCACCATACAAGAAAGCACCTAAATGCAGGAAAAGTGTTTAGGTGTTTTCTTATACGCCTGGCATGGATGATTGAAAGAACAAATTATTGTGGAAGGAATAGATGGTTACAAAATATGTAATTCATTGTCGTAATAGCAACTGTATGTTACTATGTGGATGCGGAAGAATTGACATTTTCCACATTCGTACGTTTTGTTTTTGGATTTTTAGCATAAACTGGAATACCGATTTGAAAGGTGGTTCCGTTTATGTGTCAGTCGAAGGAGGATAAAGAAATGTCGAATATCCTTGAACGGCGAGTTGATAAACGTACTGAGACTAACCGTCCCCTTTTCGAGAAATTAAGTGCAAGGGGACAACAAGCAAAATTTAGTGATGATGGCGTACTTCTTCTGGATCGGAACAATCCTTCCCATCGCGAGTGGTATTATGAGGATAATGAGGAATAGTTATGCCTCCTTCTATTTCTGCTGGTGATATTTTTCGCCTTCGGGTCGATTTTCAAGATGATCCTGAAGGGTTTAAAAAAAGGCCGGTTGTTGTACTCGCTGTATCTGATGAAGAATTCATTGTGATGGCAGCTCAAATCACGAGCGTAGGACCGAACGAAAATCCTACATATCATGATCAATATAAGTTTCCGATCTTGAATTGGCAAAAGTCTGGACTAGATAAACCTTCCTGGGTAAAAACCCATCCGGACAATTTACTTAGAATTGAAATTAACAAATTAAACAATTGTATAGGGCAGATACATAGAGATGATCTCCAACGTTTAATTGAACAACTTGAATCAGATATTTGATATGTGAGCGGTTGCAAACCTGCAACTGTTAGGGCAGTGAAACTAGCCACGGTGGTAGAGCACTGCGCTGGCAGCGCAGGGGTCAGGGGTTCAAATCCCCTATTCTCCATTAAAAAACCCGCTTAAATAGCAATGTCATTAACTTAAGAGAATAACTCGATAAATCATGTATTGGGGTTTCTCGACACCTTTAATCTGACAGGCGGCAATCAAAGTGTTGATGTCAAGAAGAGAATTGCGACACTGATCGAACAACGGGCTGACGAGCAGAACACGGCACATGGGGCGCTACTCATCTGCGAACAAGCTCTACGGATATTCATGGAAGTACAAGATGACGTGGTCAGGGATCGGATTGTAAAGAAAATGCAGCAGTATACCAAGTCACAATTGTATCAAGGGCTCGGTGCTATTCCTATTAGCGAAGTATCCGAAAGCGAAGCATTTGTTGAAAGTTTAGAGTCATTTGTTGCATCCCTGGGTATTGATGAAAGACTCAGGTTGCTGAGTGGAGCAGGCATTCCAAACCAAATTGGGCTAAGGCAATGGATGGATGAAGCGAGTAAGCTGTATCGCATGGGTTAATGGCACATGATGAGTTCACGTTCGAACTGTATAGTCTTGATTCACACGATGCTTGTCGGGTCAGTTATGGCTGAAGAGACCAACTGATTTTTCAGGGGTTCTCTTTCCGTTTAAAGTGAGAACCATAACTATCGGTGCACTTCAGATTATATTATGTGTAGCCTGGGAAACTTTATACACAGCAAAGGGTACGGGGCATTTCTTCAAGATTTATCGGAATAACTCCGCGACGCACCATAATTTTTATAACCATAATCTTCATAATTGACATGCAAGCAGTAAGATGGTATTCTAATCGTCGTTGGAATCAAGCCTTTGCGAAATCGCCATAACGCCAAGAGCGAAAAACGTTCTTGAGTCACAATGCTAGTGTCTACCTAGGGTAGTTAAAGTAACCACGGTGGTAGAGCACTGCGCTGGCAGCGCAGGGGTTGTGGGTTCGAGTCCCATCGGTTCCACAAATACGCGACTTGGAGCTGTGGTGTAGTGGCCTAACATGCCTGCCTGTCACGCAGGAGATCGCGGGTTCGAATCCCGTCAGCTCCGCCATAATTTTTCAGATCAATGGTCCACGTACGAGTGTATACTCTATAGAGTGGGCTTTTTCTTATTTTTGAAGATACCTAGATAAACAAGGAGCTGTCGAATGATGGTACGCTACAAGTTTATCGGGCACTCCACGGTTTTGGTCGAGTTAAATGGGAAACGGTTCATTACTGACCCCATTGTATCTAATCGCGCGTTGGTAGTTCGCAGGAAACGGCCCGCCGGTTACGTGTCCGATGACTTAAAGCAGATTGATTATGTGCTATTGTCGCATTCGCACTGGGATCATCTTGATCGTCGCACTTTGCGCAAAATCGCGAGAACCAGCGTTGCCGATGTGATTTGTCCAGTGGGGCATATGTCACTCCTGAAAAATATTGGTTTTCGTAATATTTACGAATTGAAAATGGGTCAGGTATTGACGCTGGGAGAGTTTAAGTTCAGCTTGACTCCTGTGAATCATCGGGGAAAAAGATGGCTAGAAAGGTATCGCTCATCAGCGGGGATTTTTGTGCAGGGCATGGATCATTCCTTCTGGTTTGCGGGGGATACGGGGTATCGCAATGACTTTAGTACAGGTATGAATGGACAAAAGCCAGAGGTGGCGCTTATTCCTATCGGAGCCTATGCGCCACGTGAATGGTATCATATGATGCACATGGACCCATCGGATGCCCTAAAGGCATTTCGAGATGTGGGCGCATCGTATATGTTACCTATTCATTGGGGGGCGTTTAAGCTAACGAAAGAGGAGATTCACGAACCTCCTCAGCTGCTTCGCTCGCTCGTAAAAAAAGAACCAGAACTTGCTAGTCGCATCTGGTGGTTGGAACCAGGCGAGGAGAAGATTATGGAAGAACATGCCCATTTGACAAAGTGATAGCAGATAAGGTATCTTACTATTTGTTTCTACTTGGCTCGGTAGCTCAGTTGGTAGAGCAGAGGACTGAAAATCCTCGTGTCGGCGGTTCGATTCCGTCCCGAGCCACCAGTTTTGGTCGCGCGGAAGTGGCTCAGGGGTAGAGCATCGCCTTGCCAAGGCGAGGGTCGCGGGTTCGAATCCCGTCTTCCGCTCCATTTGTTTTGTATGCTGGGATTGAATTGACTTTCCTGGTGGCATGACGTAATATTACTTGCAGTCATCGATGCGCCGAGGTGGCGGAATTGGCAGACGCTCTGGACTTAAAATCCAGTGGGCCGAAAGCCCGTACGGGTTCGAGTCCCGTCCTCGGCATAAAAGGATAAGATACGAGGAAACACTTCTCGTGTCTTTTCTTTTTGTTTAAGTATTTTAAAAATAGTACTAGACAGCTTGTGCACATTGTGGTATATCATTAGTAATCGATCATATTCGACAGCAAGAAAATCGATAATGGCAAACTTGCCGAAAGGCAAGGACGCAAAGTTACAGACCTAAAACCAGTGATCTGGTCATGGTGGCTGAACCGCCGAAAGATCTTGTTTTTGTTTACCCAAAAATAAGCTTTCGGCCACCGTTTATAAAAATCTTATAAAAAGGTGGTTTTTAAGATGAAAAAATTCCTTCAATCCTCCTCAGTCTGGCTGTGGACAAAATGGTCCCTGTGGAAACGCGAAGAAGGACAAGGCATGGTGGAATACGGCCTGATTATCGCGCTTGTCGCCATTGTCCTGATTGCAGCGCTTACAGCCCTCACCGGAGGACTTACGAATACATTTAACACGATTACAAAGGCCTTATAATCACATCATGAAAATCAGCAAAGGGCAGGTAAAGAAACCTGCCCTTTTTTGCCCAAAGAGGCATTGTATGCGATGGTGGCATGATGAACAAGGCCAATCTCTCGTGGAGTTTGCACTGGTGTTGCCGATCCTCCTTTTGATACTTGTTGGGATATTCAATTTTGGACAGGTTTTTTATAGCGATATTGTCATCAATGAAGCGGCCAGAGATGCAGCTCGATATGCCAGCATTGGCGTTGGTGAGACAGAAATCAATCAAGTGATCACAGAGGACTGTCAGACACTGAACACATCTCAACTGAGCTATAGCATCAGTCAACCCTATCCGCAGAGTTCAGGACTGCCAGTGACCATTACCATCAATTATCCGGTAGCTGTCATGCCGCCCCTCAGTCTGTTTTTGCCTAGCACCATGCAGTTACAAGCGGTCATGACCATGAGGGTGGAATAGGTATGTTTCGCTGGATAAAAAAAAGATTAGTGAATGAAGCAGGCAATGTCTCGGTCATTGTCACGATGTTTATGATTGCCATGTTGGGTGCCACTGCGCTCGTAACCGATGTGGGGAGCGCCTACATGGCAAAAAACAAATTGCTTAACGCACTGGATGCAGGAGCGCTTGCCGGAATCGACAATATCTTTCAGGGACAAGCTGCTGCACAAAGCGCGGCCATCTCTTATGTGAATAAGAACGGGGAAAGTGTTGACCAAGTAGTGGTCAACACCACAGCCGATACGGTGGATCTGTATCGTACCATCCAAATTCCATTCGCATTTGCGAAAGTGCTTGGATTTAATAGCGTCACCTACCAGGCGCATGTACAGGCATCAGCAGGAACGCTCGTGTCCGGCACTGGGTTTGTTCCCATTGGAGTACAGGAACAAAACTTTGTCTATGGTCAAACCTATACACTATCAGACGGTTCGGGTGAGGGCGTAGACGGTAATTATGGTTTTTTGGCCCTTGGCGGGACGGGAGCTTGTGTGTTTGAGCAAAACTTGATGTACGGATATAACGGTGTTTTGCAAGTGGGCGAGCAGGTGGAGACAGAACCTGGAGTGATGGAGGGGCCGGTGTCTACTGCGATCAGCTACAGACTGAACGAAGGTGAGGATAGTACATTTTCTACTGCTACTGAAGACAGCCCTCGCGTGATGTTGATGCCTGTGATCGATTCCAGCAGTGAACATGGCCGTTCGGAAGTGACGATCGTTGGGTTTGCTGCTTTTTACTTGGACGGACTTCAAGGAAGTGGCGGTCATCAAGAGATCATCGGCAGATTCATGAGAATGGTAGTGCCCGGTACAGTAGGACAAGGCATGAACTTTGGATTATACAGTGTGAAATTGACACATTAGTGAGGCCACGCTTATGAAAAAAATGCGTATGACAACGTTGTTAATTGTTTTATCTGCGGGGTTCGCGCTGCTCGCAGCGATTGCGGCTGAGACGACTTTAAAGCGGCAGACAGAAGCGATCCAAGCTCAGGAAAAGAGCGCCACAGTGGTAGTGGCCGCCATCGCCATCCCCGCTCACGCCACCATTACTTCTGGTATGGTCAAACTGGCTACCATTCCTGCAGGAGGGATCAGTACTGGGGCCTTTACCACACTGCAACCGGTAATCGGGAAACTGGCAACTCAGGCTATTTACCCTGGTGAGCAAGTATTACCTCCGTTTTTGACGAGCCGTATCGCCTCATCGGATTTTGCAGACCGGATACCAAGCGGGATGGTGGCGATCAGTGTGCTATATAATCCGGTTTTTGCAGTTGGTGGAAAAATCAAAACTGGTGATCATGTCGATGTTATCGCAGTGCTGAGTAAAGGATTTAACAAAACAAAACTCGATGCTTCGGAGATTATCGCGAAAAATGTACTCGTTTTGTCTGTTCCAAGTCTTCCTTCCGCGAATTCCACTGCGGCCGCCAGTTCGGGTTCAGGACTTTCGATCAGCCTAGCGGTCTCACCGCATGATGCCAATCAAATCGCTTTTACTACAGTCTATGGACAGATTTACTTTGTGCTCGAACCAAGTGGCGGTGTACTGAAGAGTGTTCCTCCTGTTGTTACTGATTCCACTATTGATTGAGGTGAGTGTAATGATCCGCCTCCTATTAGGCAATATGAGTGAAGAATTTATCCAGGCGGCAAGTGTTGCTGAGGATATTGAGTTGATGGGGGCAGTTCATAATGACTTTGTCCTCGATGCCGTCAGGGCTTATAAACCTGAGATGGTACTGATGACTGTGAACGGAGAGTCAGACATCGATACCACCCGTCAAATCGTGGATGAAAATCCTGAAGTGTCGGTGCTGATTATCACGCAGGATCAATCCTCTGAGCTGTTAAAAAAAGTGCTTCGTGCAGGTGTGAAGGACAGTCTTGAGCATTCCTTGTCTCCGATGGAAGTCATCGCTGCCTTAAGAATGGTGTATGAGCGAACGGAAAAACAATTGCGAAAGACACAGTCGAACATATTGATGGACCAGCTTCATCATAAATCCAGGACCATCGTACTGGTGAGTGCAAAAGGTGGAGTGGGTAAGACCACAACGGCAATCAATGTGGGAGTGACCATGGCAAATGCCGGGAAAAGGGTCGTGGTGGTCGATATGGATTTTTCGTTTGGCGATGTCAATTTGCGCTTGGGGCTTCCCGACAGTCCCCGTAACATCTACACGCTGATGTTGGAAGGGGATCGCTATCAAGAAGTGTATTCCGGTTATCTCAACAAACATGAGTCAGGCATGTATGTGTTATCCGCACCTCTTTCTATTGAAGAAGGAGAATATATTACCGCTTCCTATGTGCAAGGGTTGATCCGCACTTTGCGTAAGGATTTTGACTACATCCTGATCGACACCTCGCCAACCATCAACGACAGCTTTTTGACCGCGCTGGAAACAGCAGATCAGATTCTGATGATCAGCGTCGCTGATTTGGCCAGTGTGAAAAACAATCGCCGCATGCTTGGTGTTTTACAGGCACTTGGCTATTCACTCGATAAAGTAAAGCATGTGTCGGTGAAAAAAGGGACGCTGAGTGAGCGACTAGCGGTGGAAGTGCTTGAAAACGATTTTTATGCCACTATTGCGTTTGACGGATTGGCGGTAGGAGCTGCGGCAGACTTGGGCGTTCCTGTGGTGACTCACAATCGTATGTCCAAGGCGTCTCGCGATTTGCAGAAGCTTGGAATGAAACTGTTGGCAGAAGAGAACCGTTCTTCTAAAGCCAAGCTGTATATGCCGATGAAAATCTGGCGAAAACGGACCAGGAGGCGAGTCTGATGACACTTGCAGAGCGCATGGGTACCAGACGACATGTTCAATCTGTCGAAAGGTCTGGGCAGGAAGTAAAAGACGATGCTGTGCCAGCGTCTGTCGCTTCGCAAGAATCATCACAATTAAAAGAATTAAAGGCGAAAATTCACGTCAAATTGGTAGATGACCTGTTACAGTCGGACGAACAAATCGATCTTCACCAACTCCTCGATCGCTTTTTAGAGGAAGAAAATGTGGTCTTAACTAAGGCAGAGCGAGCAAGCCTGCTCAAAGAATTGATTTCCGAAATGCATGGCTATGGTCCGCTCGATGAACTGTTGGTGGATGATGAGGTAACAGAAATCATGGTGGTGTCCTCCCAACAGGTATTTATAGAAAAAAACCGTAAAATCGAGAAAACAGGCGTGCAATTTAAGGATGATGAACACGTGATGCGGGTCATTGAAAAAATAGTGAGTCCACTGGGGCGGCGAATCGATGAATCCACTCCGTTTGTGGATGCGAGGCTTCCCGATGGCTCACGTGTTCATGCGATCATACCACCGCTCGCGTTAAAGGGTCCTTGTTTGACGATTCGCAAATTTGCGAGAGACCCCTTGCAGATGGGTGACCTTATTAATTTTGGCACATTGAATCTGCCAATGGCGCAATTTTTGGAAGCTGTCGTGGCGGCACGCCTCAATGTGATGATCTCAGGAGGAACAGGTTCAGGCAAAACAACGCTACTAAATATCCTTTCAAATTTTATTGGACAAGTTGAGCGGATTATCACAATTGAAGATGCGGCGGAACTTCAATTGCGTCAGGAACACATCGTAAGTCTGGAAACAAGGCCGCCTAATCTCGAAGGTAAAGGTGCAATCAGCATTCGTGATCTAGTTAGGAATGCGCTTCGCATGAGACCTGATCGCATTGTCGTTGGCGAGGTTCGCGGGGGTGAGGCACTAGATATGTTGCAGGCGATGAATACAGGTCATGATGGCTCTTTAACCACTGGTCACGCGAACAGTCCAAGGGATATATTGAGGCGCCTTGAAACCATGGTCATGATGTCGGGAATGGATTTGCCGAGCCGCGCCATACGGGAACAGATTTCCTCTGCGCTTGATCTCATCGTCCAACAGGCGAGAATGGCGGATGGCGTGAGGAGAATCACTCATATTACAGAAGTGCTCGGGATGGAGGGTGAGCAGATCACCCTTCAGGATATCTTTGTGTTTGAGCAAACGGGTAGGGCTCCTGGTGGTCAAATTCAAGGCGTGTATAAGGCAACGGGGATTGTTCCTCGCTTTCTGGATAGAATCCAGGCATCCGGAGTTCCTGTAACCCATCAGTGGTTTATGTCAGATGCCATGAATGGCAGGTGATGATGATGGTTTTTCTGCTTGTATTAGTGGCCGCGTTTATGTGGTCATATATGATACTGCGTAAGTGGTTCAGTGTCAGGTTGCAGATGGAACAAAGGGTGATGGAGATTCGCAAGGAACATCGACTTGGCGGATCGGAGAGAGAAGAGGAAATTGCCGGGCCAAAAACTAAACGATCGAAAATGACTAGGTGGAATTTCGTAAAATCCATTCATCAGGAATTGGAACAGGTGGGCATCCACTTGAGTAGGCAGGAATGGTTGGTCATCGGTGTCATGACTTGTTCGCTCATGATCATCGTTTATCTCATCAGGCATAGCATTATTGGTCCAATTCTTGTCGTGGTCGGTCTGTTTATTCTTTATAAAGTACTGATTAACGTGCATCGAACGAAAAGGGAAAGAAAGTTCGAAGAAGGACTAGGCGACATGCTGTCCGCTGCAACAGGAGCGCTAAAAGCCGGGTATTCATTGTTCCAGGCGATGGACACTGTGGCAAAAGAGACAAAAGGACAAGTCAGTGATGAATTCAGCATAATTTTAAGAGAAATTGCACTTGGCGTAACAGTCGAGGAGGCGCTAGTTCATGCGCAAGAACGTGTCCATTCGCGAGATTTCGAATTGATTGTGAACGCCATCCTCATCCAGCGCCAAGTAGGTGGGAATTTGGCGGAAGTGTTGGATATTGTTGCAGAGACGATCCGTGAGCGGTTTCGAATGAAAGGGGAAGTTAGGGCACTGACAGCGCAGGGGAGGATGTCAATGTGGATTTTTATCCTGATGGCACCTGCCATTGCCTTATTCATGCTATTTTTAAACCCCTCCTACATCAGTTTTTTATGGAATACAAAGGTGGGATTGCTGCTGCTTGGCGTTGCGCTCTTTGGACAGTTAATCGGCGCTTTTCTGATTCGTCGTATTGTTCATTTTGAAGTGTGAAGGAAGGGGAGCGAGAGTTATGGTTGTTTTTTTCTATACAATTGTCGCGGTTTTTTTGCTCTCCATTGGGATTCTTTCTTATCAATTTCAGTTTGCATTGCAGGTGGAGCGGCGTGTAAAAAAGATGGTGGCAAACGGGCAAACTGTTCAACCTTACGGAACTTTT
>JAJZAS010000025.1 GCA_021799325.1 Bacillota bacterium
TCTCCCGAACCGAACCATCTTTTAAACGGATGCTGATTGATTCAGCCATCATTAAGTCCCTCCTGTTTGAATAAAAATCAATGCAAAAAGCGCCCCCACCCCTATCCTCATGATAGGGACGAGAGCGCTGGCCATCGTGGTTCCACCCTAATTCACACTGCAAATGACAGTGCCTTTATCCGCTATAACGCGCGAACGCGGCCATGCTTACCGTTGCTCGCGCAACTTTTCACAGGCAGCTCCAGAGTGGTGGCAATCTGTCAATTCCGCAGGCGAATTTGCACCTCTTACTCGCCCTCTCTGACCGGCTGAACAGGTTGTCGTGTCTCATTCAAAGCTTCATATACATCACATAATGAAACATATTGGTAAAGATTATACGGACCACTGCCACATTTGTCAAAAAAAATTTTTATATCACTCTGGCAAAAAAATGATTGACGGCATATTACACTTGTGTTACTTTTGTGATGAAAAATTTATGAAATCGTTATCATTATTTTTTCATTCATTTTCTGAGGTGTCGGTAATCATGAAGGTCACCATGCGAACTATTGCAAAACAAGCAGGCGTATCTGTCCCGACCGTTTCCCGTGTTCTCAATTCTCCCGAACAGGTGAAGCCAGAGACTCGCGAAAAAGTCATGCATGTCATTCGCTCGCTCAATTTTCGTCCGAATGCCATCGCCCGCAATTTAAGAGCTCAACAATCAAGAACAATTGGCGTCATCATTCCCCAGATTAGAGATTATTTTTTCAATGAACTCTATCAGGGCATTTATAAAGCGGCAACAGAAAGCGGATTCAATATATTGCTTTTTGATGCACAGATGGATCCAGAACGGGTGATGGAAGGGTTCTCTTTTCTAAAAGAGCAGCAGGCTGAGGGCATTATCTTCACCAGTTCCTATATTTCCAATGACTATTACACCATGATCGCCAGAGTGGGATTGCCTGTGATTTTAACCTTAACGGAAAGCCCATGGCATGACCTTGCTGCTTTTAAGGTCGATGAGCAGAAGGCGGCATTTGACGCCATGTCTTATCTTGTCGCGCGAGGCCATCGTAAGATCGGCGTTATTTCAGGGCCACTTGAGTCAACGATTGCCGGCCAGCACCGTTATGATGGCTATATGATGGCCATCAAACATTACCAATTGCCATTTGATAAAGACCAGTTAGCATTTGGTGATTTCCGTTATGAAAGCGGTTATCGCGCCATGGAAACCATTTTGTCCCACGCCAAAACCACTGGCATCACCGCTGTTTGCGTGGCCAGTGACGAGATGGCGATAGGCGCCATGCGTGCCGTCTATGATCATCACCTGCGCGTACCAGAAGACATCTCTGTCATCGGTTTTGATAATCTGTCCATCTCAGATATGGTCACACCCAAGCTAACCACCGTTGCCCAACCATTTGAGCAGATTGGATACGAAGCGGTGTCAGCGCTTATTACCAAGCTTGAGGGAGGAGGGAACACAGTGAGTAACGGAGCTCACAATCTTTCTCATCAAATCATCAGTCGCGAATCAGTAGCCAATTATGCTTACGATGATTCATAGCCACATCGATTTACGAATAATGGTGAACCATCGTAAGTCTTTCAAAAAACAAACTCATTGGGGGTTTTCGAATGAAGAAATCTTTGCTTGTATCCATGTCCGTTCTGTCTGCCAGCGCCATGACCATGACGATAATGACAGGTTCGGCGTTCGCTTCGGCGAAACACAGCAGTGCTGTCACCACCATCGATTGGGCTGCTTCACCGATTTCCAATGTCGGAATTCGCAAAGCTTTGATTCAACTCTTTGAAAAAACGCACCCCAATATCCACGTCAGACTAACTTCACAACCAACCAATACTGACACCAACAGAGCATCTCTTGCTACTGAAATCTCTGGTGGTTCTGCTACACCAGACGTATTTATGGGTGACGTGGTATGGCCAGGACAATTTGCAAGCGCAGGACTAGCATTGCCACTGAATCATTATTTCCCAAAATCATACTTTAACTCTTTTGCCCCCGGTCTCGTCCAAGGCGCTACTTATAAGGGCAAAGTGTACGGTGCTCCCTTCTTCATGGATGCAGGCTTCCTCTATTACCGAAAGGACCTGCTCGCAAAAGCACATCTCCCAGTTCCAAAAACATGGGAACAATTGGCTAATGACTCCAAAGTGCTACTTAAGAAACACCTGGTTAGATACGGATTTGTTTGGGAAGGCGCCTCCTATGAAGGGCTTACCTGTAACTGGATGGAATACTTAACCGATGCCGGCGGCCAAGTGTTTAATGCCGCAGGCAAGCCAGTCATGAATTCGCCTGCAGCCGTAAAGGCTCTCACCTTCATGCGTTCACTCATCGCCTCTGGTGTGTCGCCAAAATCCGTGACCACCTTCCAAGAGCCTCAGGCAATGAACGTATTTAACGCAGGCGATGCTGCCTTCTTAAGAAACTGGGACTACGCATGGTCGAATTCGCAAACGAAGGGCACCAGCGTGGTTGGCAAAGTAGGAGTGGTCCCAATGCCTACCTTCGCAGGCAAAAAAGGACCGGGATATGGCAACATCGGGGGCTGGAACCTTTATATCAATCCGCACTCCAAGAACATCCAAGCTGATGTTACCTTCATCAAGTGGATGACCAGTGTCCAGGCGCAAACCGTATTGGCATCTAAATATTCGGAAATCCCCACCAACAATCAGGTTCAACACGATCCAAAAATCAAAAAACTAAATCCCGTGCTCGCGATCGTCGGAAGTGAACACTTAGTTCCTCGTCCGGCCCAATCGCCAAATTACCCGAAAGTTTCTAGCGCGATTTACCAAAATGTGAATGCTGCACTAAGTGGACAGGTATCCGTCCAAACAGCGCTGAACAATGCAAACAGCCAACTGGCTTCAGCCTCCAGTTCCTCTTCTCTCTAAATTTACATGGTAATGAAAATAGGCGGGAACTTCTTCCCGCCTTTTCAAAACCATAAAGGGGCGATTTCCTTGCGAAGACGCACAAGCCGCTTGGACCGCAGTTACAAAATTGCCGGATACACGATGGTCAGTCCGGCACTGCTTTTTGTAGCGCTTGTCACCTTATTCCCAATCGGCTATTCCATATGGATGAGCCTTAATCATATCCAGTCAAGCACCAATGGCTTTCAATTCAGTTTTGCAGGTCTCTCCAACTATAAAATCGTGTTTAACAGCCCGCTGTTTCATCAGGCACTTATTTTCACCATCGTTTATGCAGTCGTTACGGTGCTCGTTGAACTGGTTTTGGGGCTTCTCGTTGCGCTGGCGATCAATCAGCCGATAAAAGGAAGAGGCTTTGCCATCGCCATTATGCTGATTCCTTGGACCCTGATTACCGTCATTTCGGCGCAGATGTGGGGTTATATTTACAACGGAGTCTATGGAGTACTTGACTATTTGATGCAGTCCCTGCACTTGATTAATTCCCCCATTGTTTGGCTGGGAACCCCCAATCTTGCGACTATTTCCATTATGATCGCCGATGTATGGAAAACGACACCATTTGTGACGATGATTCTTCTTGCCGGGTTGCAGTTAATACCTTCCGACCTATACGAGGCTGCTAAGATTGACGGGGCAGGAGCGTTTCGGAGTTTTTTCAGCGTCACGTTACCACTGCTACGACCAAGCTTGGCACTTGCGGCACTATTTCGCATCCTTCAGGCATTTGGACTGTTTGACCTTCCCTTCGTATTAACAGGAGGAGGCCCAGGAACTAGTACCATGTCCATTGCCATGCTTGCATACAAAGCCATCTTTAATGATTTTGAATATGGCCCTGGAACCGCTGTGGCTGTGATCACCGTCCTGATCATTTTAATCATGTCGCTGATCTCGATTAAAGCGTTCCGCGCACAGGTTGGGGAGGTGGAAGAATGAGCAAGGCTCAGCTTTTAACAAGAAAATGGATCGGTTATATCGTCCTTATTTTAATGTTGCTGATCATCATTGCCCCGTTTTACTGGATGGTTATTACATCACTTAAGAGCAACAATGAAATAAGCGCGATACCCCCATCTATGTTTCCTATCCATCCAACGTTTAGTCAATACACCCAGACATTCGGACAATTCGGGTTTGGAATCTATTTTCGCAACAGTTTAATCGTTTCGATCATTTCCACTATCGTCGTGGTGATTCTCGCTTCGCTAGCGAGCTATGCCATTGCGAGACTTCCCATCCGGGGCAAAACCTTTATCATGGTGACATTGCTGGTCATTTCCACTTTCCCACAAGTCAGCGTCATCTCACCACTTTTTGTGATTATGGAGCACCTTGGTTGGCTCAACAGTTATCAGGCACTCATCATCCCTTATGTTGCATTTAACTTGCCATTTGCCATCTGGATCATGCGCACGTACTTTGCTGGTATTCCAAGAGAACTTGACGAAGCGGCACGGGTCGACGGAGCAGGCGTTCTCACCACCGTCTTTCGCATCATCCTGCCTTTATCGACGCCTGGGCTCTTTACGGGAGCTATATTTACGTTTGTGGCATGTTGGACCGAATTTTTTTTCGCGCTCGTATTCAATACCGACAATTCGTTTCGTACGATCCCAGTTGGCATCGCGCTTTTCGGCGGGCAATTTACCATACCCTATGGTACAATTTTCGCGGCATCTACCGTAGCGGTGTTGCCTATAGTCATTTTGGTACTGATTTTCCAAAAATGGGTGGTTGCTGGGCTTACCTCCGGTGCCGTTAAAGGATAACCAACATGAACTTCATGAAAGGTGATAGCGATGAAATTAGGTGTATTTACAGTTTTATTCGGTAATCTGCCTTTTGAAGCAATGCTTGATAAGGTAAAATCGGTCGGCGTCGAGGCAGTAGAGATCGGAACAGGCGGTTACCCCGGAAATGCCCACTGCCGTCCCGATGAGTTACTCGAAGATCAAACCAAGCGAGAACACTTTTTAAGAGCGGTCACCGAGCGCGGATTAGTCATTAGTGCGCTTAGTTGTCACGGGAATCCGCTGACTCCGCAAACAGAATTTGCAAAAGAATCACATGACACCTTGATCAAGACCATTGAATTAGCCGAGCTACTGGAAGTACCTGTGGTGAATTGTTTCTCCGGCACACCCGGTGACCACGAAGGAGCGAAATACCCTAACTGGCCTGTCGCCCCATGGCCCAATGAATATCGAACTGTTCTGGACTGGCAATGGAATGAAAAACTCATTCCTTACTGGAAAGAAATAGGCCAGTTTGCCACTCACCATCACGTGAAAATCGGTCTTGAACTTCATGGAGGATTCCTGGTCCACACTCCCTATACAATGCTGAAATTAAGAGAACACGCAGGGGAAGCCATCGGCGCCAATCTAGACCCCAGTCATATGTGGTGGCAAGGAATTGATCCGGTTGCCGCAGTAAAAATTCTCGGAAAAGCAGGAGCTATTCATCACTTCCACGCCAAAGACACCTTTATCGACCCTGACAATGTCAATATGTACGGACTGATGGATATGCAATCCTATTCAAACATTCAGGAACGGGCGTGGAATTTCCGCACGGTGGGATATGGCCATGACCTGAAGACATGGGCGGATATCATCAGTGCACTTCGCCAGTATGGCTACGATGACGTGATCAGCATTGAGCACGAAGACCCACTCATGTCTATCGATGAAGGTTTCACCAAAGCGGCGCAGAATCTCCAAGGTATTTTGATGAAGGAATCACTCGCTGACATGTGGTGGCTTTAAGCAAAAGGAGGGTAAGCGTATGTCCAAATTGAGAATCGCAGTGATCGGTTGCGGCTCTATCGCGAAACATCGGCATATCCCCGAATACGCGGCAAATCCAGAAGTGGAACTGGTCGCTTTTTGCGACATCGTACCGGAAAGAGCCGAATTTTTCGCAAAACAATACCATGCGACAGCGTACGACCATTATGAAGAGCTATTGGCAAAGGAAAAGCTGGATGCGGTCAGTGTCTGCTTACCGAATTATCTGCATGCCCCGGTTTCGATCAAAGCAGCAAAGTCAGGCGTTCACGTACTATGCGAAAAGCCGATGGCCACGACAGCAGAGGAAGCACGCGCCATGATTCAGGCAGCAGAAGACCATCATGTATTCTTGATGATTGGCCACAATCAGCGTTTCATGCCTCCACATCAAAAGGCGAAAGAGATTTTGGCGCGTGGGTATTTGGGGAGAGTCATCTCCTTTCGAACCGCATTTGGACACCCAGGTCCAGAATCGTGGAGTGTGGACGGAAAAAGCAGTTGGTTTTTCCGAAAAAGTGAAGCTGCAATGGGCGCTATGGGGGATTTGGGCGTACATAAAGCGGACCTGATTCGTTACCTGTTAGAGGATGAAGTGGTGGAAGTCGGCGCCTTTGTGGAAACACTCGCCAAAAACGACACAGATGTAGATGATAATGCCGTTTGCATCGTGAAAACCAAAAAAGGCATCATTGGGACACTCGCCGCCAGTTGGTCCTATCAAAAAGAGGATAACAGCACCGTACTCTACTGTGAGCATGGTGTAATGAAACTCGTTGAAGATCCGATCAACCAAGTGATCGTTCAGCTTCATGATGGATCAGTGGAAAACTATCACGTGGGAGCAGTGGCGACCAACGAAAAACAAGTGACAAGCGGCGTGATCAATGCGTTCATCCACTCTATACAAACTGGCACCAAACCCTCCATATCAGGCGAAGAGGGACTGCGCTCACTGAACGTGGTACTCGCGATGATAGAATCATCAAAGAAAAAAACATTCATCACCGTTCAAGAATAAGGGAACTTAAAGGCTGTCCCACTAAAAAGGGCAGCCTTTTCCATGCTCATTTTTTCAACATATGAATAGGGGTTCCAAGTGCCGCTTCTGCCGTTTCCATCACCATTTCCGGCAAGGTAGGATGCGCATGGATCGTCAACGCCATATCTTCGAGTGTTGCATTCATCTCAATGGCAAGCGCCAGTTCTGCAATCAGGTTAGAGGCTTCCGCCCCCACCACCTGCGCCCCTACGAGTACGCCGCTTTCCTCATCAGCGATGAGTTTGACAAATCCATTCGCCGCATTCATCGATACAGCCCTTCCATTCGCGCCATAGGCAAAACGCCCGGTTTTCACTTTTTCATAAACTTTGCCCGCTTCGTCTTCGTTCAGTCCCACCACCGCGACCTCTGGGTCTGCAAATACCACAGCGGGAATACACGCATAGTCCACGGCGCTGTGCATCCCTGCTGCCGCTTCCGCCGCCACCTTGCCTTCATAAGACGCTTTATGTGCGAGCGCTGGTCCCGCCACGATATCCCCGATGGCAAAAATGTTGGCTACACTAGTTCTGCCCTGATGATCGACGGGAATGAGACCTTTTCCATCGAGGGTGATGCCTGCCGCGTCAAGCCCTAACTCATCCGTATTCGGTCTTCTTCCGATGGTCACGAGCACATAATCGGCACTCACCGCGTGCTCCTCGCCGTTCACTTCGTACGTCAGCCGAACCTCATCTGCCGATTCCACCGCAGACTTTGCCAGCGCGCCTGTCACCACTTCCACCTGCCATTCTTTCAGACTGCGACCAATCAACCTTGTGATGCTCGGATCAAATGCGGGAAGGATGGAAGGCGTCCCTTCCAAAATGGTCACCTTTGCGCCAAATTTCGCATAAGCTTGCCCCAGTTCAATGCCAATATAGCCTCCCCCCACAATCGCGAGCCGTTTTGGCACCTCACCTAACGCCAACACTTCAGTCGAGGTCAAGACGCGCTTTCCAAAGGGTAGTGAAGCTAATTCCACAGGGCGCGAACCGGTCGCAATGATGCAATGAGTAAAATGGTAATTGTGCGCCTCTGTGTCCGTCATGACCCTCACTTCTTGTGGGCCGACAAAAAAAGCCTCTCCCTTAACGACTCTCACCTTATTGCCTTTTAGGAGCATGTCCACTCCCTGCGTCATTTTCGTGACCACACTGTCTTTCCATTCCTGTACTTTGCGAAAATCAAGGGTGACCACATGATCAATCCCCGGCACGTTGCCGTTTTTCCCTTTCGCATAGTCTTCCGCTGCCGTGATCAATGCTTTGGAGGGAATGCAGCCGCGATTCAGGCAAACGCCGCCAATGTCTTCTATTTCGATCAACATCACCTGAAGTCCTAGCTGCGCCGCCCGGATTGCCGCTACATATCCCCCAGGCCCACCGCCAATCACGACCATTTGCACTTCTTCTGTCAACTCGCCCACTACCAAGCGATCACACCTCCATCAACATGCGCTTAGGCTCTGCCAGCACGGCCTTGATTTCATTTAAGGCCAGTTGCGCCATCGCGCCATCCACCACCCGATGATCAAAACTGAGTGAGAGCGCCATCATGTGCGCATCGACAATCTCACCGTCTTTTCGTAACAGTGTCTCGCGAATTCGTCCGACTCCTAGTATTGCCACTTCAGGATAGTTGAGAATAGGGGGGAAAAACAAGCCTTTTGCCGACCCAATATTCGAGATTGACGCCGTGCTCCCTCGCATCTCTTCGAGTTTGATTTTTCCCGTGCGCGCTTTTGCCGAAAGAGCCGTGATTTGCTCTGCGAGTTCCCACATGCTCATGTGGTTGGCATGGTGAAGCACGGGAACCAGCAGGCCTCTGTCCGTATCTGTGGCGATGCCGATGTGATATTCTTTTTTCAATTTGATCTGCCCGTTTTCTTCGTCGAGTTCCGCATTCAGGTAGGGGTATTTTTTCAAGGCTGCAATCAACGCCTTTACGATAAAAGGTAAAAACGTTAGTTTCACGTCTCTTGCTGCCGCGACCTGTTTCATTTCATTTCGGAACGATACTAGTTCGGTCACATCGACTTCATCCATCATCGTCACATGAGGCGCGCTGAATTTGGATTTGACCATTGCTTGCATGATTGATCTTCTTATGCTGGAAAGGGGCACGATTTCTTCTTGTGCAGTATCAAAAACCAGCTTCGTGACTGCTTCTTTTGCTGGCAACTCGACGTTTTCTGATTTACTGATGGCAGGGTTGTCCCTGTCTTGATTCGCTAAATGGGCGAACACGTCTTCTCTGGTGATTTTCCCATGCTCACCAGTCCCTTTTACCTCCTCAATCGCGATGCCATTTTCCCTTGCCAGTCTGCGCACGGAGGGAATGGCCAACACCCTTTCAGGCGTTGCTGCGATGTCTGGTGTGGCAACGGCGCTTTGATTCGTGTGGCCTGCAGGCGATGTCCTTGTCCCGCTAACCTCTATAGCCTCAGCTTGTTTCACCTCGTGCACCGTGGTGGCAAATCCCGCATCTTCTAGTGGCGTTTTCGGCACTTCTTCATTAGCATCGCTTGTTACCGCATCCGTTTCAAAGCTGACAAACGGCTCGCCCACCGAAGCAACGGCCCCTTCAGAAAAAAACAATTGAACGACCTTGCCTTCGACAGGACTTGGAATCTCTACGACCGCTTTATCGTTTTCCACCTCAGCTAGGGGCTCATCTTCGCGGACATAATCACCTTCATGAACGATCCATTTGGCCACTTTGCCTTCGTGAATCCCCTCCCCGAGTTCCGGAAACGCAAACTGAAAAACCCCCATGTCCTAACCTCTTTTCCTTATCAAGCCTGCATGGCCTGACTGATTTGCTCCAAGACAAGTTGTTCAGTGGGCAACCATTCTTTTTCAAATAACGTAAAGGGATACACAGTATCAGGCGGCGTCACCCGCAAGACAGGTCCCTCCAGGTCATAGAGGGCTTCTTCATTGATTCTTGCGATCACCTCTGCCGCTACTCCGGCGCTCCGCTGCGCCTCCTGCAATACCAACGCGCGGTGGGTTTTCCGAATGGAGGTGACGATCGTTTCCATGTCGAGCGGACTAATCGTGCGAAGGTCGATGACCTCCACGGACAATCCTTGTTCATTTTCTGCCATTTCCGCTGATGTAAGCGCTGTTCTCACCATGGCGCCGTAACTGATGAGCGTCAGGTCCTTGCCTTCCCTTACCACCTTTGCTTCGCCAAGTGGCAATGTGTAAAATTCCTCTGGCACTTCTTCCCGAAATGAGCGGTATAATTTCATGTGTTCAAGGAATAGTACGGGGTCTTCATCAAAAATCGCCGACAAGAGTAAGCCTTTTGCTTCATAAGGAGAAGAGGGCACCACCACTTTGATACCGGGCGATTGTGCAAATAAACCTTCTAGGCTATCCGCATGGAGTTCGGGAGTTTTTACTCCTCCACCAAAAGGTGCGCGATACACGATCGGGCAATGAAACCTGCCTCCCGTGCGAAACCGCATGCGTGCCGCCTGCCCAATGATTTCGTCCATGGCCTCAAAGACAAATCCGAAAAATTGGATCTCCGCCACCGGCAAAAAGCCTTGAATGGAAAGCCCTGTAGCAAGTCCTGCAATCGAAGATTCTGCAAGCGGCGTATCGAATACCCGTTCTTCGCCAAATCGTTGCAAAAGCCCGTCTGTCGCGCGAAACACGCCGCCGCTCACTCCCACATCTTCGCCAAAGACCAGGACGCGCTCATCCTTTTCCAGCGCCTGAGATAGTGCACTGCGAATCGCTTCGATCATCGTCAACTGAGCCATCACTTCACCCCCGAATCAGCGTTAAGCCCTGACCCTGCCACTTGCTGCGCAAGTTCCCTCGGCATCTTCCCATACATGTGACTAGCGAGAGACTCAAGCGTCATCGCTGGATACTGCTTGGCCTGATCGAGTGCCGCCTGCACTTCCTCTTTTGCTTTTGCCTCCACCCTCTGTTCCGCTTCTTCCGTCCACAACCCTTTTTTTTGCAGGAATTTACGAAAACGCACCAGCGGATCCTTGGCTCTCCAGTCCTGCTCCAGTTCTTTCGTGCGATAGCGGCCTGGATCATCGCCGCTCATCGTATGCGGTCCATAGCGAAAAGTCAGTGCCTCAATCAAGGTGGGGCCATCCCCTGCTTTTGCTTTTTGCATCGCCTCCTGCACCGCTTTATAGACAGCAAGCACATCCATGCCGTCCACCCTTTTTCCTTCGATTCCTGCTGCTTCTGCTTTCTTTGCCAGTTCTTTTACTGCCGTCTGCTTCTCGACCGGAACAGAGATGGCAAATTGGTTGTTCTGGATCATCAAAATGAGCGGTAAGCGGTACACACCGGCCACATTCATCCCCTCATAAAAATCGCCCTGAGAGGTCCCTCCATCGCCTATATAGGCAAGTACCACCCTTTTTTCCTTTCTCAGCTTAAACGCCATGGCCACCCCTGCCGCTTGTACGACCTGCGCACCAATGATAATTTGAGGGGGGAGCGTATGGACACCTTCTGGAATCTGGTTGCCATGCTGATGCCCGAGCGAATAGAGGAATGCTTGATAAAGTGGCCATCCATGCCATACGGCCTGAGGCACATCCCGGTAACTGGGTAAGATAAAATCATCTGGTGAGAGCGCCGCCTCACTTCCAATCATGGCGGCCTCTTGTCCGGAAACGGGAGCGTAAAAGCCAAGCTTCCCCTGACGCGTCCATTTGATAG
>JAJZAS010000026.1 GCA_021799325.1 Bacillota bacterium
AATCATGGGATAACCGGCTAATACACCGTTTGCCATTGCCTCTTGAATACCTTCATCGACAGCCGGAATATATTCCCTTGGAACTACGCCACCGACGATTTTGTTTTCAAAGGCATAACCGACACCGCGTTCCAGTGGCTCAAATTCCACCCAAACATGACCGTATTGCCCACGTCCACCGGACTGACGGACAAAACGACCTTCTGCCCTGACCTTGTTGCGGATGGTTTCCTTGTAGGCAACTTGTGGTTTACCTACATTCGCTTCCACCTTAAATTCGCGGAACAGACGGTCCACGATAATCTCAAGGTGGAGTTCACCCATCCCCGCGATAATCGTTTGGCCTGTCTCCTGGTTGGTAGAGGTCTTAAATGTAGGATCCTCTTCAGACAGTTTGTTCAAGGCAATGCCCATTTTGTCTTGGTCGGCTTTGGTTTTTGGTTCGATAGCAACGGAAATCACCGGATCCGGGAACTCCATCGATTCGAGCACAATCGGATTTTTCTCATCACAAAGGGTATCCCCTGTGGTGGTATCCTTCAAACCTACAGCCGCGGCAATGTCTCCTGCATAAACGGAAGGAATTTCTTCCCGGTGGTTCGCATGCATCTGCAGCACGCGCCCAATGCGTTCACGTTTGCCTTTGGTGGAGTTGAGTACGTAGGAACCTGCATTCATGACACCGGAATAGACACGGAAAAACGCCAGTTTTCCTACAAACGGGTCGGTCATGATCTTAAATGCTAGCGCAGAGAATGCTTCTTCGTCACTGGCAAGCCGATGCGCCTCTTCACCGTCAGGAGTTTGTCCCTTCACCGGAGGGATGTCAAGTGGAGACGGTAAGTACTCCACGACTGCATCCAGCATAGGTTGAACGCCTTTATTCCGATAAGAGGATCCAGCCATCACTGGCACCAGTTTGGAGGTGATCGTCCCCAAACGAATCGCTTTTTTCAACTCATCGTTCGTGATTTCTTCGCCTTCAAGGTACTTCATCATCAATTCTTCGTCGACTTCTGCAGCTGCTTCAATCAACTTCGTGCGATATTCCTCTACCTGTTCAAGGTATTCTTCCGGAATTTCGCGAGATTCTGAAGTGGTTCCCAAATCGTCAGTATAAATGATCGCGCGTTGTTCCACGAGGTCGATAACGCCATAGAAGTGATCTTCCGCACCTACTGGTACTTGGATCGCTACTGGATTGGCATGCAATTTGGTTCGGATTTGATCCACTGTCATGAAGAAATCCGCCCCGACGATGTCCATTTTATTGACATACGCAACACGCGGTACACCGTATTTATCAGCTTGGCGCCAAACTGTCTCAGACTGTGGCTCAACACCGTTTTTTGCATCAAAAACCGCTACAGCACCATCGAGCACGCGAAGTGAACGTTCCACTTCAACAGTAAAATCGACGTGACCAGGCGTATCGATGATGTTGATCCGATGTCCCTTCCACTGTGCAGTTGTTGCCGCAGAAGTAATCGTGATTCCGCGTTCTTGCTCTTGCACCATCCAGTCCATGGTAGCTGCGCCTTCGTGGACTTCTCCGATCTTATGGACACGACCGGTGTAGAACAAGACACGTTCGGTTGTCGTTGTTTTCCCCGCGTCGATGTGTGCCATTATCCCGATGTTGCGAGTTTTCTCTAGCGGGAATTGCCTAGGCATGAATTCATCCCCCTTTCCTGTACAAAATCAAATTACTACCAACGATAATGTGCGAATGCGCGGTTTGCTTCCGCCATGCGGTGAGTTTCTTCGCGCTTTTTCACAGAGCCGCCTACATTGTTGGACGCATCGATAATTTCGCCTGCAAGCCTGTCGTCCATCCCTTTTTCATGGCGTTGTCTCGCATAATTGACGAGCCAGCGTACACCAAGGGTAAAACGACGCTCTGGACGAACCTCAATCGGCACTTGATAGTTTGCACCGCCAACACGGCGAGGTTTGACCTCGAGAACCGGCATAATATTGTTCATTGCAGTATCAAATACTTCTTTGGGATCTTTCCCAGTGCGTTCTCTCACTTTATCAAAAGCGGTATACACGATTTGCTGCGCAATTCCGCGTTTACCATCAAGCATCACTTTGTTGATTAACCGCGTCACTTCTTTGCTCGAATAGATAGGATCCTCAAGCACATCTCTGCGCGGTACCGGACCTTTACGTGGCATTGGATAGCCTCCTTTCCAATTGTTGCTTAAAATCCATCAGATTACGCTTTTTTCTTAGGACGCTTAGCGCCGTATTTCGACCTTGCCTGCATTCTGTCCTTGACACCTGCAGTATCAAGCGCACCGCGCACGATGTGGTAACGAACACCTGGCAGGTCCTTTACGCGGCCACCGCGCACAAGCACCACGGAGTGCTCCTGCAAATTGTGACCGATGCCTGGAATATAGGCCGTTACCTCAATGCCGTTGGTTAAACGCACACGAGCGTACTTACGAAGCGCTGAGTTTGGTTTCTTCGGCGTCATCGTCCCTACACGCGTGCACACGCCGCGCTTTTGTGGCGATGGCAGGTCGGTTTGCTCTTTCTGGTAACTGTTGTACCCCTTTTGCAAAGCCGGCGCCTTCGATTTTTCTTCCATAGCCATGCGGCCCTTGCGAACGAGTTGATTGATCGTCGGCATGATTACACCTCCTTTACTTCTTGGCAGCCTTGTTTTCAAGGCCACTGATCCTGGTGGTTCACTTTTAGATAATGAAAAGTGTCATTCCGACTGTTTCATGCAAACGGATCGGAACCCCAGACTTCTTAATCAAAGAATAAGTCCTACGGCAGAAGCCCCCACGGACAACCCGCAGGCTTTCCCAAGCTTTGTCTGACTGTCCACATGAGAGACAGGGACGCCTGCATCGCGGCATGCCTCAATGACCGGCTGAACCACTCTACTATCCGCATCATCTGCCACATATACTTCAGACAATTCGTGTTTCTGAAGTGCCCGCAACGTTGCGGAGGCCCCTACTGTACGCTTCTTGTGAGCTTTCACTCGTTCGTACAATGGTCTTCCTCCTTGCACACGCTCATAGGCGCACTTGTGAATATTACCACCGCATATCCCGCCATGTCAAGTGATGATCATCCATTTAAAAACCGGATGTGCACTTTCATCATGCGCATCCGGTCCTTCGTTGCGATTATTCTCCGTCTACGCCGACAGCTTCGAGATGAGTATTGTCATCCTCTGCGCCAGTACTTTCTGTCTCCCCTGCATCCAAATCAAGCACATCGATGTTGCGATAGCGGGACATACCTGTACCTGCGGGGATCAGTTTACCGATGATGACGTTCTCCTTGAGTCCAATCAGCCGGTCCACTTTTCCTTTAATCGCTGCCTCTGTTAGGACACGTGTCGTTTCCTGGAACGAAGCCGCGGATAAAAATGAATCTGTTTCAAGCGATGCCTTCGTGATGCCGAGAAGGGCCGCTTTTGCAACTGCCGGTTCTCCGCCTGACAGTAGCGCTTTGCGATTCGCTTCTTCAAATTCAAATAGGTCAGCATAGGTACCTGGCAAGAGATCCGTAGTGCCACTGTCTGCAATGCGAACCTTTCTCATCATCTGGCGAATCATGACCTCAACGTGCTTGTCGTTGATGTCCACGCCCTGAATCCGGTATACACGCTGCACTTCACGCAGCAAATAATTCTGAACGCCGCGAAGGCCTTTGACGCGTAGCAACTCTTTGGGATCAACAGATCCTTCTGTCAATTCGTCGCCCGCTTCCACTTCCATGCCTACTTCGACGCGTAGCCGTGAACCAAATGGAACGGTATAGACTTTGGTCTCGGTCTCGCCTGTCACTTCAATCTCGCGTTTTTCTTTCACTTCGCGGATTTCTGTGATTTTCCCTGCAACCTCAGTGATCATCGCTTGCCCTTTCGGATTGCGGGCTTCAAAAAGCTCCTGAATCCGAGGCAAACCTTGAGTGATGTCATCTCCTGCAACGCCGCCTGTGTGGAACGTCCGCATGGTGAGCTGGGTTCCCGGTTCTCCGATGGATTGGGCGGCGATGATGCCAACTGCTTCACCGATTTCCACCATTTTGCCTGTGGCCAAGTTTCGACCATAGCAACGGATACAGACCCCGTGACGCGCACGACAGCTTAACACAGAGCGAATGGTCACTTTCTTGACCCCAGCTTCGATAATGGTTCTTGCCATCGTATCGTCGATCAACTGATTTTTGTTGACCAAAATCTCGCCTGTCTCTGGGTGCTTGACTGTTTCAAAAGCGACCCGTCCCGTGATGCGGTCATACAAATCTTCGATAATTTCTTTGCCATCCCGCATCTGATCCACGGTAATGCCGCGATCTGTACCGCAATCTTCAATCCTCACGATGGTATCCTGCGCCACGTCTACAAGACGCCTCGTCAGATAACCTGAGTCAGCCGTCCGCAGCGCGGTATCAGCCAAACCTTTTCGTGCACCGTGTGTGGAAATAAAGTACTCGAGCACAGAGAGACCTTCCCGGAAATTCGACTTGATCGGCAACTCGATGATGCGGCCAGCAGGGTTGGCCATCAGTCCGCGCATACCAGCAAGCTGAGTGATTTGGGAGACCGAACCACGGGCTCCCGAATTGGCCATCATATAAATGGGATTAAAGCGATCGAGCGATCCCATGAGCGTGTTGGTCAGTTCATCTTTCGCATTACTCCAGATACTAATAAACCGGTTATAACGTTCATCTTCCGTAATCAACCCGCGCCGATACTGGGCAAGCACCTTATCTTCCTGTTGCTCTGCTTCCGCAAGGATTTTCTCCTTTTGCTCAGGAACATAAATATCCGCCACAGAGATCGTAATACCCGCCTTCGTAGAATACGAAAAGCCAAGGCGCTTCACACGGTCGAGGATTTCCGCAGTCTGTGTAGTGCCATAGCGGTCGAAACACTCCCCAATGATGGAACCAAGGAACGACTTAACCACGGCGCCTTTTTGCGGGAGCTTCTGGATTGCATCGCGCACATGAGCGCCTTTATCGAATAAAAAGTAATCATCTGGCGTACCGTGCAGCAAATTGTTGCGATCCGCCACGTTAATGTAAGGAAAATCAGCCGGAAAAATTTCGTTAAACAGTATTTTCCCTGGCGTGGTGATAATTAACGCTTCCTGTTGCGGTGGCGTAAAGGAAGTTTTGTTAAGCGTCCGCGCCGGTATGGCAATTCGGGAATGCAGAGACACTTGATTGTAGTGATAAGCGATAAACACTTCTTCCGGCGTGCTGAAAATCAGTCCTTCACCGGGGTCATTTTCTTTTTCAATCGTCAGATAGTAAGATCCAAGCACCATGTCCTGAGTCGGTGTGACCACAGGTTTGCCGTCTTTCGGATTCAAAATGTTATGCGCCGCGAGCATTAACAGCCTTGCTTCCGCCTGTGCTTCGGCGGAAAGCGGCACGTGAACGGCCATTTGGTCACCGTCAAAGTCTGCATTGTAGGCCGTACACACGAGCGGATGAAGCTTAATGGCGCGACCTGCGACGAGTATCGGCTCAAACGCCTGAATGCCAAGACGGTGTAAGGTGGGTGCGCGGTTCAAAAGCACCGGGTGCTCCGTGATTACCTGCTCCAAAACGTCCCACACATCAGAGGAGACGCGTTCCACTTTGCGCTTAGCGCTCTTGATATTGTGTGCATAGCCTTGAGCCACAAGCTCTTTCATGACAAATGGCTTGAATAGTTCAAGCGCCATTTCTTTAGGCAATCCGCATTGATACATTTTGAGTTCCGGGCCCACCACAATAACTGAACGGCCAGAGTAGTCGACGCGTTTGCCAAGCAAATTCTGACGGAAACGGCCTTGTTTCCCTTTTAGCATGTGGGAAAGAGACTTGAGCGGGCGATTGCCAGGTCCTGTAACAGGACGTCCGCGGCGACCGTTATCAATTAACGCATCCACCGCTTCTTGCAGCATCCGTTTTTCATTCTGTACGATGATGTCCGGTGCGCCAAGGTCGAGCAACCGCTTCAAACGGTTGTTGCGGTTGATCACCCGGCGATACAAGTCATTCAGGTCCGAGGTGGCGAAACGACCACCGTCAAGCTGGACCATCGGGCGCAGATCTGGAGGAATCACCGGTAGCACATCGAGAATCATCCAACTGGGATGATTGCCGGATTGCTTGAATGCATCCAGCACTTCTAGACGCTTGATCGCGCGATTTCTGCGCTGGCCTTGAACCGACTTCAACTCTTCGCGAAGGGTTTCAATTTCGCGATCAAGATCGATGTCAAGCAACAATTTTTTAATCGATTCCGCACCCATGCCCGCTTCAAAGGCAAGGCCATATTTTTCACGATAGCTACGGTATTCTTTTTCAGAGAGCAATTGTTTTTTCTCAAGCGGCGTATCACCAGGTTCGGTCACTACATAAGAAGCAAAGTAAATGACTTCTTCTAGCGACCTAGGCGACATATCAAGCACCAGCCCCATGCGGCTCGGGATTCCCTTGAAATACCAAATATGCGATACAGGGGCAGCGAGTTCAATATGCCCCATCCGCTCCCGCCTTACTTTGGAACGAGTGACCTCCACCCCACAACGGTCGCACACCACGCCTTTATATCGGACGCGCTTATACTTACCGCAATGACATTCCCAGTCACGGGTAGGCCCAAAGATCTTCTCGCAGAAGAGTCCTTCCTTTTCGGGTTTTAGCGTACGATAGTTAATTGTTTCCGGTTTTTTTACTTCTCCATGCGACCACGAACGAATCATGTCCGGCGAAGCTAACCCGATTTTCATATATTCAAAGTTATTCACGTCAAGCATGGGGGTCCCTCCCTCAATTGATCAGGTTCCTTACACCGCTTGCGCGAGATTAATCGTCCCCGATTTCCCGCATTTCCAGACTGAAGCTCAATTTGTCTCTGACATCGTCATCATCGTCTGATTCTTTCATCGTGATTTCTCGCTCATCTTCAGCCAAAATCTTCACATCAAGCCCCAAGCTTTGCAGTTCCTTGATCAGCACCTTAAACGACTCCGGAACGCCTGGCTCCGGTACATTTTCACCTTTGACAATCGCCTCATAGGTCTTGACACGTCCCACCACATCGTCCGATTTGACGGTGAGGATTTCTTGCAGCGTATAGGCGGAGCCATAGGCTTCAAGCGCCCACACTTCCATCTCGCCAAAGCGTTGACCGCCAAATTGAGCCTTACCGCCAAGTGGTTGTTGAGTGACAAGTGAATACGGTCCAGTTGAACGGGCGTGAATCTTGTCGTCGACAAGGTGAGCAAGTTTTAACATGTACACGTATCCAACCGTAACACGTCCATCAAACCGTTCACCGGAGCGGCCATCGTACAGCACCGTCTTACCATCTCTGGCCAGACCCGCTTCTTCCAGTGCGTCAAACACGTCTGACTCGTGGGCACCGTCAAATACCGGTGTTGCCACGTGAATGCCAAGCGCATGAGCCGCCATCCCTAAATGGGTTTCCAATACTTGACCGATGTTCATCCGCGATGGCACACCAAGCGGATTCAACACGATTTGAACAGGGGTCCCATCAGGTAAAAACGGCATATCTTCAATCGGCATAATGCGGGCGACGACACCCTTGTTCCCGTGACGACCGGCCATTTTGTCGCCCTCAGAGATTTTGCGTTTTTGTGCCACATATACGCGAACTAACTCGTTGACACCAGGCGGCAATTCGTCGCCGTTTTCGCGGGTAAATACCTTCACATCGACCACGATGCCTGCGCCACCGTTTGGCACTCTCAGTGAAGTATCGCGAACTTCGCGGGCTTTTTCACCAAAAATCGCATGGAGCAATCGCTCTTCTGCCGTCAATTCGGTCATTCCTTTTGGCGTGACTTTCCCGACGAGAATATCCCCTGCGACAATTTCCGCCCCAATGCGGATGATACCCCGATCGTCCAAATTGCGGAGCGCTTCTTCCCCAACATTGGGAATATCACGTGTGATCTCTTCCGGGCCAAGTTTCGTATCGCGCGCCTCACACTCATATTCTTCAATGTGAATGGAGGTATAAATATCTTCTTTTACGACATCTTCACTGAGCAAAATGGCGTCTTCGTAGTTGTACCCTTCCCACGTCATAAACGCGACAAGGACATTACGCCCGAGCGCCAATTCCCCTTGTTCGGTGGCTGGTCCATCAGCAATGATGTCACCTTTTTTCACCACTTCGCCTTTTCTCACCAAGGGACGCTGATTGATGCATGTCCCCTGGTTGGAGCGCACAAACTTCGCCACTTTATAGCGTTCGAGATCACCTTTGACGAGTTTGCCGTCCACTGTGCCTTCGACGCGAACCTGTATCTCCGAAGCGGTAACGCGTTCTACTACGCCATCGTGTTTAGCCACAATCGCGACTCCAGAGTCTTTTGCTGCCTTGTATTCCATACCAGTGCCGACTAGCGGCGCTTCTGTTACGAGAAGAGGAACTGCCTGACGCTGCATGTTCGATCCCATCAACGCACGGTTGGCATCATCGTTTTCCAAAAACGGAATCATCGCCGTAGCCACAGATACCACTTGTTTGGGGGAAACATCGATGTAATCAACCCGCTCTGCGGGCATGGACAAGATTTCGTCTTTGTAGCGCACAATTTGTTCCGGCTCTGCGAACCTGTTGTTTTCTTCAAGCTTGACACTGGCCTGGCCGAGAATATAGTTGTCTTCTTCGTCAGCAGTCAGATAATCAATATGCTCCGTGACCATGGTGGTATCCGGATCCACTCTTCGATAAGGAGTTTCAATAAAACCAAATTCATTAACACGGGCATAGGTAGATAAACTATTGATAAGTCCAATATTCGGACCTTCTGGCGTTTCAATCGGACAAATACGACCATAGTGGGAGTGGTGCACGTCTCTCACTTCAAACCCGGCGCGTTCCCTCGTCAGTCCGCCTGGTCCAAGTGCTGAAAGCCTACGCTTATGAGTGAGTTCTGCAAGTGGATTGGTTTGGTCCATAAATTGCGATAACTGGCTGGATCCAAAGAACTCTTTAATCGCCGCAATAACTGGGCGAATGTTGATGAGTCCTTGGGGGGTAATAGCATTGGCATCCTGAATGGACATACGTTCCCTGACGACCCGTTCCATCCGGGAAAGGCCAATCCGAAACTGGTTTTGTAATAGTTCACCAACCGAACGCAAACGACGATTACCCAAATGGTCGATGTCGTCCGTAATGCCTACGCCGTGCAACAAATTCAGAAAATAACTGATCGAAGCCATTATATCGGCAGGCAAAATGTGCTTGACAGTCTTGTCAATCCCACCATTGCCGATGACTTTGATCGGCTTGCCTTCTTCTTTTTGGCTGTATATCAGTATTTCTTGGACATGGATAGCAGGATCGTCAATCAGCCCTGCATTGGAATGATAAGTATGTGAGTTCAAGTCTTGTTCCAGATAAGGAATCAACTTGTCCAGCAAGCGTCGGTCAATCAATTGGCCGGTTTCCCCAAGCACTTCGCCTGTTTCAGGGTCTACCAATGTCTCAGCAAGGCGCTGGTTCAACAAGCGGTTCTTAAAATGCAGTTTTTTATTAATCTTGTAGCGGCCCACCGCCGCAAGGTCATAACGTTTGGGATCAAAGAATCGGGAAGACAAAAGATTCCTGGCATTTTCGATGGTAGGTGGTTCACCGGGGCGAAGGCGTTCGTAGATTTCAATTAGCGCACGCTCTGTCGAATCGGTGTTGTCTTTTTCCAGTGTGTTGCGAAGAAACTCGTCTTCGCCAAATAACGACAGGATTTCCGCATCAGTCGAAAATCCTAACGCGCGAAGCAATACGGTCACAGGAATTTTCCTCGTGCGGTCAATGCGTACATAGATGATGTCCTTGGCGTCAGTCTCCAGTTCGAGCCATGCGCCGCGATTCGGAATGACAGTGGCACTAAAAGTTTGCTTGCCATTTTTATCGATCTTCGTGTTAAAGTAAACACTAGGAGAACGCACCAGTTGGCTGACGATAACGCGCTCTGCGCCATTGATGATAAACGTACCTGTTTCCGTCATGAGCGGGAAGTCGCCCATAAACACTTCTTGTTCCTTGACTTCTCCTGTGTCCTTGTTGATCAGGCGCACTTTCACCCGAAGCGGTGCAGCAAAAGTAACATCCCGTTCCTTGGATTCATCGACATCGTATTTGGGTTCACCCAAACTGTAATCAATGAATTCAAGCACCAAATTCCCGGTAAAGTCCTGAATTGGCGAAATGTCTGCAAACAGCTCGCGCAGGCCTTCCTGCAAAAACCATTCATAGGATTTTTGCTGAATTTCAATCAAATTCGGTAATTCCAGCACTTCTGAAACGCGGGAGTACGTTCGGCGAACTCTGCGGCCATACCTTTCCACGTGTCCCTGCAAATCGGTCACCCCTCATACCATATCGCTGCCTAATCAAAAAGAAAACGAAGACAAACGAACCCACTTAGAGCTCATTTCTCCTCTAAAAATAACACACAATATCCTTTTATTGCCATATGAAAGGCGAAATATTCATCCGTGGAGCATATACCCCCAAATTAATCTTTCGCATTTTATTACAATAACACGCAAAGAATGGTACGTCAATCGAAACTATTCTTTTTTTTACAAGCATACACCCGATATCCTTTATCTTTTGCCATTAGCAGCACATCAAATCCCAGTTCCGCTAACCGCTTTTCACTGGATGCGGCGCCTTGCTTTTTCTGAATCACCACATAGAGTACGCCACCATCCCGCAAGTGACTCTTAGCTTCCTCATAAAGATCAAAGACCACCGACTTACCTGCGCGAATCGGAGGATTTAGTGCGATAGCATCAAATCGAAGATCGTCCGGGATTTCGCTGCACCCATCGCTTTGTATTATTTGCACCCGGGTGTCCACAAGGTTCAATTTGGCATTATAACGGGCAAGCTCGACGGCTCTCACATTGATATCGACCATCCAAATGATCAAATCAGGCATCGATACGGCCAACCCAATGCCTACTGCTCCGTACCCGCAGCCTAAATCAAGCATCATTCCACCACTCTGTGCAGGAATGCTTTCCACTAGGAGCCTTGAGCCTGCGTCCACTTCTTTCCGGCTAAACACACCATGATCGGTTTGAAACAAAAGTTCCTTCCCACGGAGGTGAGTACGAAAGGAGCTTGGCTCAGAGGGGCTGGTCGGCTCTTTGCTGTAGTAGTGTTCGTTCAATGTTTATCACCGTCACAAAAGGGAGGGGCCCACTTGAGCCACCTCCCTGAAGTCTGTCACAAAAAAACTACTTGATTTCTACTTCACCGCCAGCTTCTGCGATTTTCGCTTTGATGCCTTCGGCATCTTCTTTGCTGACTTTTTCTTTTAACGGTTTCGGAGCATTGTCGACGAGTTCCTTGGCTT
>JAJZAS010000027.1 GCA_021799325.1 Bacillota bacterium
GATAAAATGAAAGCGATAATAAAAAAGCAAAACCAAAATTTGAATATCGAGGTGGAACAAAGTGAGTGAGCAAGTGGCACAGCAAATGGATCATCAAGTGGTTCAGCAAGTGGAGCAATCCGAATCAAAACAAACCGTCAAACAAAAAGTGTTTGGCTTTATTTCTGGAAGTTTGGGGCCATTGATTCCGGTATTTGCCGGATCAGCGACGATTAAAGCGCTACTCGCCATTTTACAGATGTTGCATTGGATATCCCCACAAAGTGGCACTTATTTGATCTTGGCAGCAGCCGGGAATGCAGTCTTTTATTTTATGCCAATCCTGCTTGGTATTACGGGCTCCATGGCAATAGGTGCGAGTCCATTTGTGGGTGGAGTCATCGGCGCTGCCTTGATGGAACCTAATTTTACAGGGTTACTCCAACATGGGTCGATGTCCTCGTTTCTCGGGATTCCAGTAGTGCTGGAAAACTATTCATCTACGATTTTCCCGATCTTCATTGCAGTTCCCTTGTATGCGGTATTTGAGAAATTCCTGAAAAAAGTGATTTATAAAGATGTACAACTTTTCTTGGTGCCAATGCTTTCGCTGATGGTGATCGTTCCTTTGACCGCACTCGTGGTTGGGCCGTTTGGCACTTATGCAGGCGACCTGGTAAGTACGATCGTACAGTTTCTCTTCTCTAAAAGTGGATTACTGGCTGGTGGTGTTCTCGGCGCAGCTTGGTCTTTCCTCACCATCATTGGACTTCATATGGCGCTCGTGCCCATCGCGTTATTTGACATCAGTCATGGTGGAGACCCGATCATCGCCACCGCATCTGCAGGGGTCTTTGCTCAAATAGGTCTGGCGCTTGGTATGCTGATCCGGTCCAAAGATAAGACAGTGAAGTCACTCGCAGGTGCCAGCCTTATTCCAGGCATTTTATCCGGTGAAACAAGACCTATACTTTACGGATTGTTCTTGCCCTATCGGAGAACCTTTTGGATCGTCGCGGTGGCCGGTGCTGTCGGTGGTGCCATAGCTGGAGCGGCAGGGGTGAAAATGACGGCGTTAGCATTCCCCAGCTTCCTGGCGATCCCTCTATTCGCGCCGATGTTGCCTTATATCATTGGGATGATGGTCGCGTTCCTGGGAGGAATTGTGCTCACCCTTTTGTTCGGCTATGAAAAAAAAGCGGTAAAACCAACCGCATAGGATAATAAGGAGGAAAATTCATGTTATTTCCTATCATGACTTCGACTCGTACGCTGATTTCGCTGAACGGGTTATGGAACTTTCAGATGGATAAAGGCATTGGTTTTGATGAAAAATGGTTTGAGACAGGCTTGAAAAATCCCATCCTTATGCCTGTCCCTGCATCATACAATGATATATATGAAGGGGCAGAATTCAGGGATCACGTGGGATGGGTCTGGTATGAACGGGAACTAGTGATTCCCTCCTCCTTCTTAGGCCAACGCATGCTACTCCGGTTTGGTTCGGTGACGCACGAAGCAAAAATATATGTGAACGGCGAGCTTTTGAAAGAGCATGTGGGGGGCTTTACCCCCATTGAGGTGGAACTTGAGGGCCATGTTCATGAGGGCAGCAATCGGGTGACTGTGGCAGTGAATAATGTGCTGGATTATACCACGTTGCCGGTGGCATCTTATCGGGAAGAACAAATGGATGGGCTTGGAAATATCAAAATCAACACGCCTAATTTTGACTTCTTTAACTATGCAGGAATTCAAAGGCCTGTGTATTTATGGATCATGCCAATCACCTATGTGCAAGACATCACCATCACCCCATCTGTGGTAGGGGCAAACGGTCGTATTCTTTATGTGGTAGAAACAAAAGGCGTCGCTGACGTGAAAATATCGGTTTGCGATGAGGATGGTATAGAGGTAGCGAAAGGAGCCAGTGCCACCGGTGAGGTGGTCATTGAAAACGTACATTTATGGCAACCGCTAAAGAGCTACCTTTACCATTTCGTCGTCGAGTTATACCAAAGCGGTCAATTAGTAGATCGATATGAGGAACCATTTGGAGTACGCAGTGTGGAAGTGGCAAATGGTCAATTTTTGATCAATGGCAAGCCATTTTACTTCAAGGGCTTTGGAAAACACGAAGATTTTCCTTTGCATGGTCGCGGCTTTGATGAAGTCGTCAATGTCAAAGACATCTCTCTAATGAAGTGGATGGGAGCGAATTCGTTTCGAACGTCTCACTATCCCTATTCTGAAGAAATGATGCGTCTGGCCGATCGTGAAGGATTAGTAGTCATTGATGAAGTGGCTGCGGTAGGACTACACTTAAATTTCGGTAGTCTCGTTTTTGGAGATGGGAAGAAGCATGACACATGGGGAGAACTGCAAACCATGCACGCGCATGAGCAGGCGATTCAGGAATTGATCCAACGCGACAAGAACCATGCCTGTGTCGTAATGTGGTCGATTGCCAATGAACCAGCTTCAGAGGAAGAGGGGGCTTATGAATATTTTGCTCCTTTAGTAGAACTGACGAAAGAACTGGATACTCAAAAACGGCCGGTCACTATCGTTACGCATATGTTCGCTACGGCTGATCGTTGCAAGGTCGCAGATCTCATCGATGTGCTGGCCTTTAATATGTACTATGGATGGTATGAATTCGGCGGCCAACTCGAACTTGCTAAAGTGCGTTTTCGAGCAGTGCTTGACGCCTGGACGAAGCGACTACCCAACAAACCGATGATGCTCACAGAATTTGGGGCGGATACGGTTGCGGGCCTTCATGACGTCACCGATACTATGTTTACGGAAGAGTACCAGGTCGCATATCTGAAAGCCAGTCATGAAGTGATTGACGAGACCCTGAATTTCGTCGGGGAGCAGGTATGGAATTTTGCGGACTTTTATACGAGTCAAGGCGTGATGCGCGTTCAGGGAAACAAAAAAGGGATCTTTACAAGGGATCGAAAGCCCAAGCTTTCCGCACATTATTTAAGGCAAAGATGGTCAAATACGCATCTTTAATGCAGAAATAAAATACGGTGAAATGTAATGATCAGTCAATAGGAGTTTATCATTATCATGGGGAAAAAAGCGAGAAGAGGCAGTGAAATGCCTACTTCTCGCTTTTTTGGTTAGGCATTGAAACCTGATTCCCGCGTTTCTATGACTGCCTCAAGTGCCTCATCCACATCTTTTGTACGGTAACCGCTGGCAACTCCCCAATAGTAGAAGATCAAGCTAATCACGAGTACTGCCACAAGGTCCCAAGGATAGTGAATGTAGTTCTTTAGTTCTCCCAGCGTTGAAGAACCAACATATGACATGACAAGCATCGCGATCAAATAAACAACCAGCCAAATTCCACTTTTATAGGACTGTGCATCGGGTCGTCGAATCGAATTAGGCGCTATTCCTGATACAATTAAATACAACACAATCCCCACTAACAAAGCGATATACAACTTCCAATCTGTTGCCCAACCAGTCCAGTACACAATATAAGAACCAATGATAAAAGCAATAGGAGAGATGATTCCCAAGCCTTTTAATGTAAATGGGCGCTTGGCATCTGGTACTGTTTTCCTGAGCACCGCCGCGGATACAGGTCCAATGATGTAAGTGAAGACGGTTGCGGAGGAGACCAATCCGACTAAGCTTTGCCATGATGGGAAAGGTAACAAGAAGATCAATCCCAGCACAAAAGCGACCACCAATGAGACGGCAGGAACTCCGGTTTTGGGATTTACTTTTGCTAGTGCTTTCGGAAAATGCCCGTTTATCGCCAAAGCGTACAGCACACGGGAAGTAGAGGCAATGTAAACGTTTCCAGTGCCTGCAGGGGATAGAATCGCATCTGCGTATAATAGGACTGCCAACCATCCAAGATTCAAACTGGTAGCTAGTTCAGCAAATGGTGCGCTGAAATTGATATTGCTCCATCCTTGTTTTAACGCTTCAGGGGAAATCCCTGCAACAAAGACCAATTCCAGCAAAACATATAGAATAATCCCTATCACAATGGAAATCACTAGAGCAAGTGGAACATCGCGTTGGGGATTTTTGGCTTCCCCAGAAAGATCCAATGCTTGTCTAAATCCAAGATAGGAAAATATAATCCCTGATGTAGCAACAGCGACTAGAATACTTGAGGTACCATTAGGTGAAAATCCGCCAAAATGGGACAAGTTACTCCAATGCAATCCTGCAAAAAGAAACACAATGATGGTCAGAATTGGCATAACAAATTTAAGAATGGTGACGGTTGTGTTAACTCTAGCAAAAATGCGAACTCCATAATAGTTGACCAGGAAAAAGACAAACATAAGAATGGCAGCAACGAAAAGACCTACGCCTGTTAGGAGATGTGTTTGTAAATTATATAATCCATGAATCCAGTGAGAGGCATATTGCATCACGCCTTCTGCTTCAACAGCAGGCACTGATGCATAGGCGATCCATGCAGCCCATCCCATGATGAAGCTTGTCAAATGTCCATGGCTATAATGCGGATATCTAGCGATAGAACCGGATTCAGGCAACATACCCCCGAGTTCGGAAAAGACGAGTCCGATAAAAAGAACAGCAATACCGCCAATTATCCAAGAAATAATGGAGGCAGGACCCGCCACGTTTGCTGAATACAAGGATCCAAATAGCCAACCAGAGCCAATAATTCCTCCTACTGAAGCCATCGTCAAATCCAATAATGATAAATCTCTTTTAAGTCCAGTATGCTTCATTTTTACACCTCCAATTAATCCATGAATCTAGTTTTATGCTCCAATAAACCTTATCTATGAAGAGATCGCATTCCCCCTCTCATATTTCAATAGTCTTATTAATAGGTTGACCCCCATCCTCATCTTGTTAAAAATGGTGCAAATTCGCTATGAGGGTCAATTCATTCAATATAAACCTTTGTTTGAAATGTAAGCACTTTCAAAATTTTTACGCAAGAATATGCTTTAAAGCATAAATACATTGAAGTCAAAGTGGGCAATTGGATATTCCAAAAAATTTCAAGTCAATTGCTATCATTGTAGCTGTTAGGTAGAATCAAATAGGCTGAATACAGGTGAGACAGGTGACCTCGATTTTATCTAAACTGAAAAATAATGATGCTGGTATGGGTTCTCGACATTGGCAGTGGTTTTGGGGAATGTGACGGTATTGGAACGCGGAGACGCTCTTTTGGTTGATTGTGCTCAAATCCCAGATAAGTGGCACGCATTGTCTTGAAATAGCGAGTCAACGTGGAAAAGCAGCCCAGCATATTCTCTACCGGAAGGTGCTGATATGTTAGACGAGGACAATGCTCAAAAGCTTAAAATGGAAGAAATTGAGCTGTCTAGTGGGGTCATCGTTGAATATTACTGTTCAGTGGGAGGTCCTAGCATCGAAGATTGCATGAATCAGGTAGCTGAAATTGCAGCGAAAGCAATCATTCGTCAACAAATTTATTGAAATAAGCCCGCATACAATCATGGTATTGAGGTGATCGTATGCGGGCTGCTATTTATTTAAGAGTTAGCACCGATCATGAGGAACAACGGTTAAGTCCTGAGCATCAGTTGTCCACTTGCAAAGAATACCTAAAAGAAATCGGCTTATACACAGATGATACCTTGGTCTATAACGATGCGGGGTTTAGTGGAACGGAAATAGAGAAACGGGCAGATGTCATTCGGCTAGTCTCGGATGCGAGAAGAGGAAAATTTGATGCGGTGGTCTTCACGGCGATCTCGCGTTTCGCACGTGATCTATCGGATGCACTTACATTAAAAAAGCGTTTGGAAACGCTCTATGGGATTCGAATCATCAGCATAGAAGAGGGATATGATTCAGCCATCGATGGGAGAAATTCAGAAATGATTTTCACAGTTCATGCCATGGTGGCCGCTCATAAATCCCAGGAAATGTCGAAAGCAATTCGCCGCGGCTTGCGCCAAAGTGCTGCAAGCGGTCGGCATATAGGCAATGTGGTGCCTTTTGGATACCAAAAAAATGCCGATAAAAAATTGGTTCCCGATCCTCACTCGGCTTTCATTGTCCAAGACATTTTTAGGATGTATTTACGTGGAATGGGGTCAAAAAAAATAGCCTCTGAATTGAACCGACGAGGAATCTCTCCGATGAAAGCTAGGGTATGGCAATCTTCATCCATTAATGCGATATTACGTAACCCTGTTTATCGTGGGGATCTGGTGTCTAATCGTTGGCGGCTTGATACGGACGTAGCATTATCCCGACAGTACGATGAAAAAGTGAAGCGCCAAATGGAACGCGACCAAAAGGATTGGGTCGTTTTGTACCATGACCACGAAGCCATTATTGATGAAGAGACATTTCAAATGGTTCAGATTTTATTGGGAGAAAAGGGAAAGAACCGGGGCGTTAGTCGAAGTCACAACCTGCTAGCAGGATTTATGAAATGTGGAAACTGCGGTGGCGCGGCGATTGTGAGAAGCGGTAAAAAAAACAAGCAAGGAATTCCTTATAAGTATGTGGAATGTGCTGCGGTGAATCGAATCTCAAAAGAGGTCTGTACCAATCATGTTTCCATCAAATACAACGATGTATTAAATTCTGTATTAATGCCTCTGCAAAAGCTTTCTTCATCAACAGAGAAGCTGGATCAATGGGTCGAAGTCATTGTGGAATCACAAGTGGATAGGAATCTCGCTCTACAGATAGAGGTGCTGAATCGTCAATGGGAGCAGATCCAACTTCGCCAAGAAAAAGCCTTGAGAGCCTTTACAGAAGGGATATTCCCAATTGAAATGATTTTGGATCATCAAACGGAACTAAAACGAGAAGCGAACCGAATCGAGGGTGAGCTTGAAAGACTTACCGAGCGCTTAAAAGGGCAAAATGAGGTGGACCACAAGCGCGATGAACTTCGCGAACTGCTTCATGTATTTCGGAGTTGGGATAAGTTCGATTTACTCACGATTCGTTCAGCACTTGCGGTGGTGATGGAGAAAATAGAGATCTATGGTGACAAACGGGTAAGCGTACATTGGAAATGGGAGGCACCGCAGTTTAGCCAACAGGACTCATCTCTAATGTGATGAAGAAGCTAAACGTCAAAGGGCGGTCACAGGCTGTGGTCGAACTGGTCCGCCTTGGAGAACTACAAATCTAATATTGAAAAAGCTCCCTGTTTATCAAAATAGGGAGCTTTTTTATGAACGTTTTGTGTATAATATATGTCGTAAACAAAAACTTTTTTTAAGAGGGGATTGAGTTTGAATACAAAATCGGCTCAACTCATCCAGCTTAGAGGCTATCGTAGAAAAAAATTCTGGAAACCCAAACTGCAACGCACCCTCAAAATGATCGCTTATCCGTGCTTTATTATCGGAATATTTCTTATTTCAGTACTCACGTTAATCGGGATCATGTTGACCGATCTTCTCGTCCGACAAACTTATTTGTTCATGGATAATCATTGCGTGATGGCGGTTTACCTTTTTGCAACTGTCTTAGGCGTTCTCTTGCAATGGGTAATGGCATGTCACGAGAGGCGAAATAAACGTCTTGCTATCCATTACCGTGGCACTGGAAAGCACAGAGTCCGATTGGCGGTCAACGAAAGATGATGGTTTTGTTGCCATAACGTAAAATGCGGTCTTCCAGGTGCCAATGTACCGCTCTTGCCAGCACCTGACGCTCAATGTCACGACCCACTTTTTTCATGGCATCGACGGTGTATCCGTGGTCAATTCGCTGTACATCCTGCTCAATGATGGGGCCTGCGTCGAGTTCGCTTGTTACGTAGTGCGCAGTGGCACCAATAATCTTTACCCCGCGATCAAATGCTCGTTCGTACGGTTTGGCCCCAACAAATGCGGGTAGAAACGAGTGATGAATGTTGATGATCGGTTGCTTGTACGTATCAATAAATTCGGGAGTTAAAATTTGCATATAGCGGGCAAGTACAATGAAGTCCGTATTGTTTTTGATCAATTCCAATTGCATCGCTTCGGTTTGAGAACGGGTTTCCTTGCTGATGGGTGTGTGATAGTAAGGGATCGACAAGTTGGCTGCAGTTTTCTCGTGATCAGGATGATTGCTGACAATCATGGCAATATCGCCATCCAGCGCGCCTGATTGGTGTTGCCACAAAATCTCCTGCAAGCAGTGGTCTTCTTTGGAGGCAAAGATGGCCATGCGCTTTTTTTTGTGTGCAGGCGCATAGTGAAAGTCCATCTCCCATTCTTTGATGATCGCTTCAAAAGCATTTTGAATCAATGCTTCTTCCGCTTTATCTTCAGGGAGATAAAACGCAATGCGCATAAAAAAATCTCCCTTAAAAGGATCGGTGCTATGTTGCGCTGATTCGGTAATGTTTGCGCCAAGCTCAAACAAAATCGAAGATACCCTGGCGACAATTCCCGGCCGGTCTTTACACGAAATCAGTATACGTGCGTGTACTAGTTTTTCTGTCATCTCTGCCACTCCCCTGGTATTCTTGAGGAAGCATTATACACGAAATTCTGTTCTATGCGCCAGCCCCTTCATTGACTCCACATAGCGAAAGTGCTTAAATGACCGTATAAGACAGGCGGAGGATGGTTTTGTTGCAAAATCACGATAAAGACACCGTTTTTGAGATCGAATCCCTATTGCGCACAGTGGCAACCACGGTTCGTAAGCGAGGACGGGCGATACTTGTCGATTTTGAGATCACACCTCCACTTTTTGATGCGCTGCTTTGGATTTCCAAGCACGATGTGGATATGACGATTGGTGAATTGAGTACGAAATTGGGACTCGCCTACAGTACCACCACTGATCTGGTGGATCGACTGGAGAAGAGAGAATTTGTTGAAAGAATACGCGATAGGGAAGACAAACGTGTGGTGCGTTTGCGTCTTTTGATAAAAGGGCAAGAGGTCATCGAACGGGTGTTGGATGCTAGGCGCACTTACTTGGCGGGAGTGCTTGATCATGTGAACGCATCGGAGCAAGCGATTGTGCTTCAAGCGCTTCGTTTGTTGCAAACACATCTGGAGCGGGGGTAAACGTTTTTTACTTCGCTCATGTCAGGTGGATGCGGATCTCTTCAGCCGTAGGGTAGGGCGCTTTTTTTTTGCTCATACATATGCTGGGCGTAGTGAAAGTGGGCGGGGGTGGCGTTTTGCGTAATGCACCAATTGGCGTCATGGATTCAGGCATCGGTGGATTGACCGTTGTAAAGGAAATATGGAGGCAACTGCCGCGGGAATCCATCGTATTTTATGGAGATTCTCAGCGGTGTCCTTATGGCGACCGCACTCCGGACGATATACGGATGCTATCTTTTCAAATATTGGATTTTCTTGTCGCGCAAGGGGTTAAAATGCTGGTGATCGCTTGCAATACGGCAACTGCCATCATACTTGACGAGGCGAGAAGGCGATATGATGTTCCCGTGCTTGGCGTGATTGCGCCAGGGGCCAGAGCAGCGATTGCAGCGACAAGTAATCAAAAAATAGGCATCATTGGCACGCAGGCCACCATAAATTCTAAAAGCTACTCCAAAACGTTGAGACAAACCCACCATGGGATGGAGATTGTCAGTCAGGCTTGTCCCAAGTTTGTGGATCTCGTGGAGCGTGGCGTGCTTGACGAGGTGGAGGCGCTGCCGATTGTCAGTGATTCACTCGAAGCATTTCGGGGAACGGATATTGATACAATGGTCCTTGGATGCACACATTATCCATTACTGACTCCACTCATCGCCAAAGTGCTGGGACCTGATGTTCGGTTGATCAGTTCGGCAGAAGAGACAGCGAGGGATATCAGCCACTGGTTGACTGAAGAGCATCTTAACCGGTTGGAGTTGGATGATCCCAAGCATGTATTTTATACCAGTGGAGATGTGAATCGTTTTGCTCAAATAGGCGAAGCGTGGTTGCAACAGCCAATTCAGGTCATTTATCACGATGTATGGGAGAAAGAAAGTGAAGTGCGGATCCTAGGGGATAGGAGTTGAAAGATTTGCGTATTGATGGCAGGGGTGCGGTGGATTTAAGGCCAGTAGAAATAACCCGTCATTACCTTAAGCATGCGGACGGTTCGGTGCTTATCAAAGCGGGGGATACCCATGTGATTTGTGCGGTCAGTATTGAAGACAAAGTGCCTCCTTTTTTGCGGGGAAGCGGTCAAGGGTGGCTGACGGCGGAATATTCTATGCTGCCTAGAGCCACAGAACAGCGCACACAACGAGAAGCAACACGCGGGAAACTGTCCGGGCGAACGATGGAAATACAGCGGCTAATTGGACGCGCTTTGCGTGCGGTGGTGGATTTAAGGGGATTTGGCGAGCGCACAATGTGGATTGATTGTGATGTGATTCAAGCGGATGGTGGTACGAGAACCGCTTCGATTACAGGTTCATATGTGGCGCTAGTGGATGCGTTTGCCAAGTTAAAAGAAAAGGGTGCCATTGCTTCGCTCCCGATTAAAGACTATCTGGCAGCTACGAGTGTGGGAATCGTCAAAAACGAATTGTTGCTTGACCTCAAATACGAAGAGGATTCCACTGCGGATGTGGATATGAACGTGGTAATGATGGGTAGGGGGGACTTTGTCGAAGTGCAGGGAACAGGGGAAAGCGGCACTTTTTCCCGGGACACCATGAACAAAATGATGGATCTGGCGGAGTTTGGCATCCGAAAGCTGATTCAGTTGCAAAAAGAGTCGTTGTTGGAGTTAGCAGATCTGATTCACACGTTATAAAGGAGCGTTTGGTGTTGGTACTAGAAGAGTTGGTGATTGCAACAAAAAATCAAGGAAAATTAAAAGAGTTTCAATCCATGCTGCAAGGTGTGGCAAAAGTAATTCGATCTGTACCAGAGGATTTTGTGATGCCAGAGGAGACTGGGAGTACGTTTCAAGAGAACTCCTTAATCAAAGCAAGTGCTGTCAGCCGTGCCCTTCAGTTGCCTTCGCTTGCAGATGATTCAGGACTGATGGTGGATGCGCTTGGTGGGCAGCCAGGCGTCTACTCAGCACGTTTTGGCGGAGATGGGCTAGATGATACGGGAAGAAACCACCTGCTTTTACGTCAATTACAGACAGTGCCCTGGGAAAAGCGTACCGCTAAATTTGTAGCTGCACTGACGATGGTTTGGCCAGATGGCAGGAGGGTTGAA
>JAJZAS010000028.1 GCA_021799325.1 Bacillota bacterium
CCTCGCCTAGAAGGGCGTTATAGAGTTGGCGTCCTGCTTCAAACCGTGCCTCCAAGATTCGTTCCTGGCGGCGAGTGACCGATAGCGGAACTTCGCAAACAAAAGAAGGCGTCTTACTTTTAGACGTTTTTTTGGTTTTCGATGTATTGCTTGATGACGGCAAGCGGGGCACATCCCACGGTGGAGACAAAATAAGAATTTGTCCAAAGCGTTGGCAAACGACTTTTTAGCCAAGGATACTCTTGACGCAAGTGATGGGAACTGCGCCCTTTCATCAAACGAATGAGACGATGGATGCCGAACTGGGGATCAACCTCGATGAGCAGGTGAACGTGATCCGGCATGACCTCCAGTTCGATGATCTCCGCTTGGCGCTCTTCTGCCACTTCGTGCAGGATCGCTTTTAGCCGCTCCTCCACTTCACTGGTGAGCACGCGACGACGATACTTCGGGCACCAAACGACATGGTATTTGCAAGAATAGACAATGTTGTGATTGGATTTATATTCCATATTATTAGTATATCAAAGTGATCTGTATACTGCCGACTCAAAAGACAAAAGATTCGCCTAACGGCGAGCCGCCTTACTGCGTGCCCCGTAGGGGTATATCCCCAGCACTGAAGTGTGGGGCTTTACGGCACATTTGGTAAAATCCCTGCAGAAAAGCATTATGATCGGTGTAATGGTGGGACTGGTCTTAGGAGGGCATCCGCATCCTCCTCCAGGCTCACCATTTTCTGATCTATTAGCGATTTGGCGTCATGAACGCCTTGGTTGTACAAATAGGGGCCAATTTCCTTTACAATAAAATCCAACCAGTTGAGTGCAGCCAGATCACCCATGTCTTCTCCATATTCCTTGACCGCATAATCCTTGATTTGATGAATGATATGATCCTTTTCTTCTTTCCCCAATTTGATCAACAATAAATCACCTACATACTAGACATTTTTTTCTATTTTACACTACAAACATGTACTAAGCATAACGCTTATGCCGGGGGACGCACACCGTTCAGTAAATCCCATGTATTCAGTCCGAAGGTGTATTGAAAATGCGGGTAATCCACAATAGCCCTAAAAGTACCGCCCCACTTCAATCCTGCCTGTTCCCCAAGTGCCCCCATTTGTTTGAACTTGGCCACGTCCGTCAACATTTTCCCCTGTTCAAAAGGCGCTGCATCAAACGCAAGTCCCCAATTATGATAGGAGTCGCCTCCTCTCGCGTTTGTCACAATTTGTCCCGGCGCCCATCTTCCTTGCGCGTACAACTTGTCTTCTTCATCCCAACTACGAAATGCAGTGATGATTCTAACGTCCATATTGTTTTTTTTCGTCAATTCCAAAAACTTTCTTGCCATGGCGGCAACTCGAGGATTCAAACTACTCAGTTCGATCGAAGTGGGCCTTGTTTCAAAATGATCTTTAGGATGGGGATTAAATAATTTTTGACGAGTTCTTGGGTCCACGATTTGGGTGGGGTATAAGCCATTTTCTGATTGAAATCTGCGTACCGCTTCTTCTGTTTTCGGCCCGTACCAGCCGTCTACGGTGCCAGAATAGAGCCCTCTGCTTTTCAGCAATTTTTGAACAGCCATCACATTGTTATTTAGCACTTTCCATGTGATTGCATTCGTCGTACCACTGGGGTCAATCGTAAAGCGATCCTGAAAATTTTTTAAAGCGTCACTCGTCTTCTTATCAAACACACCATTTGTAGGAAATTCATTGTAATTTAGCGCAAGACCGTTCAAATTCAATTGCAGCCATGTGACATACGTTCCTCTTGAGCCTTCTTGAAGAACAGGAAGATCCGCCATCCCAATCACCCTTCTTTGCGTTAACGTTATTACCATATCTATGGGCATAGGCGAAAAACCGTTCCACTTTTGTCCTCATTCCAGTTGCCCCGCAGCTAGCATAAGAAATTCTCGAAATGCTTCCACCACTTTGGGTTCAAATCCGACCTCCCGATGCAATAAATAAAACTTCCTCATGCTGTCCACCTGCAGTTGCTCAAGAGGAATCTGACAAATTTTCCGCTGTTGAATTTCCTCTTGGACGGTGAGTTCAGACAAAATGGACAGTCCAAGACCGGCTGCCACCGATTCCTTAATCGCCTGAGTGCTACTGAATTCCATCACAAAAGCTGGTTCAATGCCTGCAGACTTCAACAATGCATCAGCTGCAGTGCGGGTTCCAGACCCACGTTCCCGCAACACCCAAGTGACAGATGAGAGTTCCTGAACATCCACTTTATCTGCGTCTTCACAGGAATATCGGGGACTTGCAATGATCACCATTCGATCACTCATTAATTCACTTACGCTGATTCCAGGCAAATCAACATCCCCTTCGACCACACCCAGGTCAATGGCATTCATACTCACCATTTCAGCTACGTTTTCCGTATTGGAGATGTGAATAGAGGGTCTGACTTCAGGGTGCGAACGGCAAAAATCTGCCATGATATGAGGCAAAATGTATTCTCCAAATGTATAACTGGCACCTACTATCAACGAACCTGTGATCAGTTCCCGCAAATCATCCAGCGTTCGCTGCATCATGCCGTAGATCGCGCTAATCTGTTGACCGTAATGATGAACGATCTCTCCTGCTCGCGTAGGCGACACCATTTTCGTATTCCGATCCAATAGTTTGACTCCTAGTTCATTTTCCAGAGATTTGATCTGTTGACTGACAGCAGGCTGCGACATGTTCAACTCTTCAGCAGCACGCGAAAAATTCCCATGTTGCACCACAGATAAAAACACTTCCAGTTTCACATCCACGTTTATCACCTATTTGTTTATCTTATCAATTCTATCTTGCCTTTAACGGCCGTACGCTGCTTACATCCGGCGTAACCCAAATCAACTGTTCAGCCAGAGTAGGAGTGAACATCAACCTCTTTTTTTCGTCGATCACCAGATAACGAGCCTGTTCGTCTCGCCACCACTCATCACCGATAAACACTCTTTTCGTTAGAATTTCCGCCATTGCTGCCTCTGTTCCCAAAGCCGTTACACTCATTACCTCAGAATGAACTGGCTCCCCCGTTCTGGGATCGATGAGATGATGCATTTCGCGTCCCTCATGCTTCCACTTACGGCGCCATTTTGAACTGGTACAAACCGCCACTAATGCTTCAGTCACCCTGATGGCAGCAAAAATCTCTTTTGGGGAAAATGGGTTTTCCACCCCCACGCTCCAAGGTTCCCCGTTCTCCTGACACCCGTAAAGTAGCACATCCCCGCCTGCATTGACCAAAAAGCCCGCAAGCTCATCTTTTGAGAAAGTTTGCAGCACGAGGTTCGCCAAAAAGTCGACGGTATAGCCTTTTCCAATGCCTCCAAGATCAATTGGCGCATTTAATTCAATGACATGCTCATCATGCCAGATAAAAAGCGGGTTATCTCTTCGACCATCAACGCCTTGTTCTGAATCTCCCGTTTCAAGAACACCAACATACCCGATTGATTGCAGCACACGAATGACTCGAGGATCAAAGAGTCCGTGACTCCATTCATACGCCTCCTGTGTTTTTTTCAAGACGCTTGCCATTAACGTCGAGACCCTAATCGCTTCTCCTACATGCGCATTGAGAAAGGAGAGTTCGCTGTCTATTCTAAACCGGGACATGCATTGTTCCAAGGTTTCTGTCGTCAAGCGTAAACGCTTAAAGAGCAATTTGATCTGATTCTCGAGTGGTTCGTCCGCATGAGCGAAGTCCAAACGAATCGAGAAAGTGGAATTCATCGCTTGATAGCTATCTGTAAAAAAAGGCATCCTCCCACCCGCCTAATACACTACGCCAGATGCGCTTGTCACCGTTTGCGTTGCTGGCGGCATCGTTATGTTTGGTGTGGGGACGGTAAAATTGACATGACTACTTGCCCCTACGGTCAATTGCTGATTCATTTTCGCGATCTGCGCATTCAGCTGATAAGTGCTTTTTTCAAGCAAATACAACTGCTTATAGACAGCGCTCACCTGCTGTTGCATCGAATGACTGCCCGCGCTGCTTCTAGGGGAGGTGCCTGAAACGGAGCTGTTCGATAAGATAGAGTATAGAAAACTCCCAAAAAGCGCCACCCCTGTCAATCCGCCTACCACATGCAATGTCAAACGTTTGGGTTTATTAGTCGCCAAATCCGTCACCTCTATCGTGTCCATGTCCAGAAGCTCCTGTCACCGTATGTACCTGGGGACGGCTTGCCACTGCCTGCCACTTTTGCACCGCGTTTTGCAACGTCAGGTTTTCTGTTTGTGCAGTCTGTAACAGTGACACCAGTCTTTTATTTTGATTCTTCCAAGTCAACGCTTCCGTCTGTAATTTTTGCAGGCTCTGTTCCGCCATCAGATTTTTTGCCTGCAACTGAGCAATCGTCGATTGCATAGTAGAAAGCACATGAGTATAACTACCACTCTGCAAACTAGTAGAACTGGTTACAGCACTTCCATTTGCAGCAGAATGCCCCAACACCCACAGTGGCACTGCGGCACCAACTCCCATGGCGATGAGAGAAACTCTTTTTACCCACATGAAATCAACCCCTGTTTACTTCTCTTGAAGCGGTATTTTTTTTGCAGCGCGGAGTGGCCTCACCCAGTACCGCCACATCAACAACCCGATGACGAGAATTCCTGTAAAAAGATACATGTCAAAAAGATTGAACGCATCGGTTCCCGCAAACATTCCATGTATCCAGACCGCGGCCCATATAAAAGGGGCGATTCGGTGGATTTTCAGCCACGTACTGCGAAAAACGCCAGGCCAAAGCGAAGTGAGCAGTACGATCACCAACATGCCGAGGCAAAGTGATCCAAATAGCATAGCGTATGGGCGATAATGTGCTCCTAGAGGCAAAAAGATATTAATCGGCAACACGCCAGACTTGGCGTCAAGTACCGTAAATACCAAATGGGTGGTTAAAAGTGAAATAAAAATAGGTATGATTGCCTGATGCCACGGCAACATCATTTTCGAGGATTGCCAGGTGTCTTTATTGCGGGGATGGCTTAACAAGAGACCAAGTATCACGGTCACCGTAAGCATCAGATAGGAAGCCACAGCAGCAGCTCGGCTCACCAGCCAAAATGATTGGGTGGCATAAAGCGGGTTTTGAGAGAGCACCCACACCGCAAATCCGGTCAACAACGCCACTACCAGCCAAACGGCAAGCCATACGCCTAGCGGCACAGATGTCTTGAAGGATAACGAAGATTTTTTTTTGGATTCCATTCGCGATATCACTAATCCCACTCCTTGAATGATTCTGATACAAGGATAATCAGATTAAATGACATCTACGTGAAAATTGCATTAATTTTCATTAATGTTGCGGAAACCAAACAGTAAAGGTAGTACCCAACCCCACTTTACTATATACGGTCACGCGTCCCTTGTGACGATCGATAATCCAGGCGGCAATCGCCAGTCCTAATCCACTACCTTCTTGGTAAGATGCGGTTTTGATGCTACGAAAAAACCGATCGAATATATGAGGAAGATCTTCCTCAGAAATCCCCAACCCAGTATCTTCTATCGTTAATAGCCATCCTTGACGAGCAGGTTTTAGGCTGACACGCACCTGCCCATTTTCCACATTATATTTCATCGCGTTTTCCAATAAGATCAACAAAAGTTGGCGAAGCCGAACCGGATCCCCTCGTAAAACTGCTTGATCTAACTGCTCCACGGTGAGCGTGACATGACTTGCCTCATACATAGGGAGGAGCGCTTGCGTAACAGACTGCGTAATTTCACGGAGGTCCACGGTTTGAACATCCATTTCCATGGTCCCTGATTCCATGCGTGCAAGTGTGGACAGATTACCCACCAAACTGGACAAATAGTCGACTTCATGCAACCCATCCTGCAACGATTCCTGAATCACTTGCGCGTCCTCTTCGCCTTCTGCCAATTCGAGAGTACCGCGCAGAATGGCAAGCGGTGTCCTCAGTTCATGAGCGGCATCATTCACAAAGTTTCGTTGCCTCGATAGCGCATTGCGAATGGGAACTAGCGCACGCCCCGATAGGATTCTCGTCATGAGCAAAATCGCGACTAAACCCACCAGCCCAAGATAGAGATCAATAAGGTACAACTCATGCATTGTTTTCGTTATCTCTGCAAGTGAACTGACACTAGCGAGATATCCAAGAAAATGCACCTCGTTAAAAATTGGAAAAACGCCCACAAGAAGTGGCACTCCCGTTATGGTTACCGTATCAAAATGAGGGTTTTTATCATGGCCTGCCAATATCCGCTCATGGATGACCAGACGCTTTATCAAATTTGCATCCGCAATGGGAGATGCACCGCTTCTCAGTACTTGCCCATCTTTTGTCACGATCCAAACCGCATTCAAATCATGCGTGGAATCACTGTTTGGTGAGGATTGTTGATCCTGTTGATCAGATTGCAACAAGTCGATCGCCTCGTGGATTCTGGGAAGCATGAGTTGTTCCATCGTTTGTCTATTTTGATAAGCCAATTGGTTTTTTAGCACATAAAAAGTCCCCACCGCAAAGCCTGCTTCAAACAGCACGAATGCGATGACGAGCCAAATTACCAATCGCCATTGAATTTTTTTTAATAGACTCTTCTCCGATAACGTAATGGAATCCATCATGGCGTCATTTTGTACCCCACTCCGCGCACGGTTTGAATCATCGATGGCCCTTTTCCGTCGATTTTTTGTCGAAGCCGTGCCACCAGCGCATCGACCACGTTGGTCATGGGAATCTCATCTGCCCCCCACACCCGGTCGAGTATCTGTTCCCTCGTCAAGATCCGGTTGACGTTTCTCATCAGGAGTTCAAGCAGCGCAAATTCCTTCCTGGTCAACTCAATGGTGTCCCCACCTTTTTTGACCTCGAACAAATCCGGTTGCATCTCAAGTTCCCCTACCCTTAGCGCTGTCTCTTCGATAAATTGTTTGGGCCTTCTCGATAGCGCCTGGATACGTGCCTCTAGTTCGAGAAACGAGAATGGTTTTGTGAGATAATCATCGGCCCCTGCGGTCAACCCTTCCACCTTGTCCTCCACGCTGTCTCGCGCGGTCAACATGATAATGGAAGCATCGATATAGTGATCCCGGAGTGCTTTGCATAGTGAGATTCCATCAAGACTTGGCAGTTTCACATCGAGCACCAGCAAATCATACTCGCCAAAAAGTGCCTGCTCCAACCCCATCTGGCCATCGTCTACCCAATCTACCAGATGACGCTTGGACAATCCCCGTTTTAACAGATTGCCCAGTCGATGATCATCTTCTACCAGCAAAATCCTCACGGTGAAAGCCTCCTTGTTGGAAAAAAAAGAGCCCTATATCGGACTCTTTTTCCCAGCTATTATTTAATAATAAACGATTAATCTTCCATCGTCGAGAGGTCGCCGGTTGGCAGATCCAACTCCCAAGCTTTCAGCACCCTGCGCATGATTTTACCACTGCGCGTTTTTGGTAGACTTTGCCTAAATTCAAGTTCTCTTGGCGCCGCGTGAGCTGCCAGTCCTTCTTTGACAAAGCGGATAATTTCATCCTTCAGTTCATCGCTTGGCTCATACCCTTCACGGAGCGATACGAACGCCTTAATGATCTCGCCGCGTATCGCATCTGGTTTGCCGATGACGCCAGCTTCCGCCACTGCAGGATGTTCGACGAGACGGCTTTCCACCTCAAATGGTCCTACGCGTTCACCGGAAGTATTGATGACGTCATCAATGCGACCTTGGAACCAGAAGTACCCATCCTCATCCTGATATGCAGAGTCGCCGGATACATACCAATCGCCTATGAAATACGTGTTGAATTTCTCTTCATTTTTCCAAATTGCTTTCATCATGCCTCGCCAGCCTCTGCGAATGGCCAGATTACCCATCGTGTTTGGCGGAAGCAGCTTCCCATCGTTGTCGATGATTGCCGCTTCAATTCCCGGCAATGGTTTGCCCATCGACCCTGGTTTGATGTCCAAGAAAGGATAATTCGTGATGAGCGTTGAGCCGGTTTCCGTCATCCACCAGTTGTCATTGATGGGTATGCCAAAAAGCGACTGACCCCAACGCAGCACTTCAGGATTCAGCGGTTCGCCAGCACTTAAAATGTGCCTTAACGTGCCCAAATCGTGTTTATGCGCCAATTGGTCCCCTGCCCCCATCAGCATGCGGAATGCCGTAGGCGCGCTGAACCACACGCTCACCTTAAAGCGCTCAATCGTCTCATACCAGTCTTCGGGCTTAAAACGACCGCCGCGAACTACAATCGGTACCCCATGCAACCAGGGTGCTATCGTACCCGCTGAGGTACCGGTGATCCAACCAGGGTCAGCAGTGCACCAGTAGGTATCGCCAGGTTTGAAATCATAAACAATTCTTCCGGAACGATGCTGGTGAACCATCATGCGGTGCGCGTGTACCACGCCTTTTGGTTTGCCTGTGGAGCCAGAGGTATAGTGAAGCAATACTGGGTCTTCGAGATCGACAAGTTCTGTCACATCCGCTGATTTCGCTTCATCCATCGCCTTATCATAGGAAATAAATGTCTTTCCATCGCCACCTTGACGATCCAGTTCACTCGTGCCATCCCATCCACTGACAATTACGTATTTCAAATCTGGCAAATCATCAAGCGGCATCCTCGGCAAAAGTGCTGGAGAAGTGACCACTGCCACTGCTTCGCTGTCTTGCAAGCGATCTCTTACCGCATCTGTCATAAACGCTTCAAATAGAGGTCCCGCTACAGCACCAATGCGAATGATTCCAGCAAGCGCCGCATAAAGTTCAGGAGAGCGTGACATGTATAAAAATACGCGGTCGCCTTTGCCAATTCCCAATCCTTTTAAAACATCCCCAAATCGATTGGAATGTTCTTGCACATCCTTAAACGTCCACGCAACAGATCTATTTCCATCGTAATAATATAATGCGGGATCATTACCTTTGCCGTTTTCTACATGTCTATCTATGGCTTCATGCATGATATTGACTTTAGGATTCTGTTGCCCGTGCCAGGAAAAATACTTCTCTTCCTCTCCCCAATCGGCTTGTTTCAAAAATTCTTCGTATTGACCCATACCTTCTCCCCCTTGTATTCGTTTTCATAAGCCTTTTACGTATTATACACTAATAGAATGAATATTTAAAAAATAAATTGATAACTGGTAAAAAAAATCAGTGTTCTACAGCAGGGTCTGTCTGATTGACTACGGATGGAGAAAGTTTACGATTAAACACGATAATGATCGCATTGACGACAAGAATGGTCATGGTGACATAAAACACCATGCGAATGTTATAGGCAGCGGCAACAGAACTCCCAATCAAGGGACCAATCAAATTGCCAAGAAAGAGCGAGGAGGAGTTAATTCCAAATGCAGTCGCTTGCAAGTGCTTTGGCGCTAATTTTTTGACCAACACATTCAATGAGGGAATCATTCCACCAATAAACAATCCCAAGAGGAATCGTCCCACGAACAATGTGTAAATATTATGCGCGAGTGCTTGTGGCAGATAGGTTAACGCGGCCATCACCATTGCGACGACGAGAATATTGCGCTGACCAAAGCGGTCGCCAAGCCTTCCGAGTGTTGGCGCGCCTGCAAGATTAGCAAAACCAGTAAGCGCGACCACCAACCCCGCAATTAACGCAAGGTGTGGCCCCTGATAGATAATTTTGGCATATACGGTCACGATCGGTTCAATGCTCATCGTTCCCATTTGCGTCACGATCGAAGCTAAAAACACAGGAAAAAGCGGCCAAAGAGCCTGATAACCGGCAAATTTTTTACCTTCTGTTTTGACACGGGTCACCGTCACTGGTTTTTCCTTGACAAAAATCAACACGATAGCGCTCGCAATGAGCAACAAAAAGCCAGTAAGAAAGAATACCTCACGGTAACCGATGGTCTCCGCTAGTGCACCGCCAATCAGCGGCCCGACTAGCGAACCTGCAATACCACCTGTTTGCAGTGTCCCAAGTGCTTTTCCCGCCTCTTCATCCGGCGTGACGGAAGCAAGAAGCGATACAGCCATCGAAATGAAGCCAGAAAAAATACCATTAAAAAGTCGCAGAATCAAAAGTTGCCAAGCCGCTCCAACGAACCCCATCAATGCCGTGACAATCCCCATTCCAAATCCGGCTCGAAGCAGCATGACCTTTCGCCCATGACGATCGGCAAATGACCCCCAGATCGGTTGAAAGATGACAGCGGTGACAAATTGAGCGGAAAACACCCATCCTGACCATTGTTCCAATTGAGGTAATGAATGGATTCCCAGTGTTTCAATATAGAGAGGTAAAAAAGGAATAACGAGACTCATTCCCGCTGTTACCGCAAAATTAGCAGCCCATAATATCCATAAAGTGCGTTTCCAGTTGTACACCGGATTCACTCCAACACTAATTATTTCGCAACACTAAATAATTTACACGAACTCCTCTCATTCGTATAGTGCCGAAGCTATTTTCTAAAGATTCATGCAAACACTGCATTTCGGACTTTATGACTGATGCTATCGAGCGCGGTTAGTTCGTCCTTCGTCAAGGTAAAATGTAGAGCACCAGTATTGTCCGCAGCCTGCTTGGCATTCGATGCGCCAGGAATGGCGAATACCGTCTCTCCATGAAAACTAACGAGCCAGTTAAGTGCCACTTGGCTGGGAGTCACTCCATATTTTTTAGCGATTTCTTGCATGATGACGATGAGTGGGCGAACGTGATCGACATTTTCTTCCCGAAAGCTGCGTTGCATCCTGCGCATCCCCGAGATCTGCCTTAATTTCTCAGGTTGCTCGTGGAATTTCCCCGTTAGTATGCCCTGCTCAAGCGGCGAGTAGGCAATGATCGCCATTCCCAACTCCTGTGCGGTTTCCAAGATTCCGTTATCTTCTATTCTGCGATCAAGCAGGTTGTACTTTACTTGATTAGAGACAAGAGAAAAGCCGTATTCCTCTAACAGTCGATGGGCGGCTTTCATTTGTTTTGCAGAAAAATTACTGACCCCCGCATAACGGATTTGGCCCTCTTTCTGAAG
>JAJZAS010000029.1 GCA_021799325.1 Bacillota bacterium
AAGCACTTGTCCATCAGCTTCGACATTGAAAAAGATTCGAAATGGACGATGGAGAAATCAGACACTCTCCAGAGCAGCCAGCTTATCCCCTTCAGGACGCCGATGACGACAATGATTCCTAAAGCCGCAGAAACCGAAAAACCGCCCGAGAGCGAATCCAGGAACTTTTTCATATAAATAGGGGTAATGATATCCAGAATCGAGATAGTCACGATCGATCAACCAGAAGGGCTCGAAGTGCTCAGGCACACCAGTGCGCACGTCATGGCGCAGGCAGTGAGCCGTTTGTACCCTGGGACCAAGTTTGCGATCGGACCTGTGATTGAGGACGGTTTTTACTATGATTTTGCGGACCATGAATTTACGCCGGAACAGTTTGATGCGATAGAAAAGGAAATGCAGAACATCGTCAAATCAGATTTGCCGATTGAAAGAGAAGTGTGGAGCCGTGAACAGGCGCTCACATTTTTTAAGGAACGCGAAGATCGGTTTAAGATGGAGATCATTCAGGATTTGCCGGAAAGTGACATGATCACGGTATACCGTCAAGGGGAATTTACGGATCTTTGCCGTGGACCACACTTGCCGTCGACGGGTCGCATCAAGGCCTTTAAGATCTTGAGTCTTGCAGGCGCTTATTGGCGCGGGGATGCAAAGCGCGAGCAACTGACTCGCCTCTATGCTACGGCATTTGCGAAAGCGTCAGACCTGGAAGCGCACCTCAAGTATCTGGAGGAATTAAAAGAGCGCGATCACAGGCGTATCGGCAAAGAATTGAAGCTTTTCACGATGGCAAAGGAAGTGGGGGCAGGGCTCCCAGTTTGGCTACCTAACGGTGCCAAGGTGAGGCGCGTCATCGAGCGCTACATTGTCGACATCGAGGAAAGCCTCGGGTATGATCACGTGTACACGCCGGTACTAGGAAGTGTGGAACTCTATAAGATCAGCGGACACTGGGACCACTATCACGAGGACATGTTTCCTCCGATGCAGATGGACAATGAGGAACTGGTGCTGCGCCCAATGAACTGTCCTCACCACATGATGGTGTATAAGTCAGAAATGCGCAGTTATCGGGATTTGCCGCTGAGAATCGGCGAACTTGGCATGATGCACCGCTATGAAATGTCCGGTGCCTTGTCAGGACTACAGCGGGTGAGGGCGATGACCTTAAATGATGCCCACTTGTTTGTCACGCCAGAGCAGATTGAGGAAGAATTTGCTCGACTGGTTCATTTGATCCAGCGCGTATACGATGATTTTGGCATTCGCGAATTCTCTTACCGCTTATCGCTGAGAGACCCGAAAAATACGGAAAAATACGTGTCTAACGATGAAATGTGGAACAAAGCGGAGAGTATGCTGCGAAAAGCGCTTGACGATTTGGGCCTTCCTTATACCGAGGCGGAGGGAGAAGCTGCGTTTTATGGACCTAAGCTCGATGTGCAGGTCAAAACGGCACTTGGCAAAGAGGAGACGCTCTCGACGGTCCAACTCGACTTTCACCTTCCCGAACGCTTTGAACTTGAGTACATCGGCGAAGACGGCAAACCGCATCGCCCGGTGGTGATTCACCGTGGCATCGTCAGCACGATGGAGCGCATGGTGGCATTTCTCATTGAAAACTACAAGGGCGCGTTCCCGCTCTGGCTTGCACCCATTCAGGCCCGCGTGCTGACGGTGACCGAAGCGCAAAAAGCCTATGCCAACCAGATCGTGGATCACTTGCGACTCCTCGGCGTGCGCGCGGAAGTAGATGTGCGCAACGAGAAAATCGGATACAAAATCCGCGCTGCGCAAATGGACAAAATTCCTTATATGCTGGTTGTTGGCGCATCTGAGGCGGAAGCTAACACGGTGTCGGTGAGAAAACGCGGAGTGGGCGAGGCGGGATCACGAAACTATCACGAATTTGCCCGTGAGTTGGTAGAAGAAATTGCACTTCGAGGAAGGGCAGTTGCAACGAGCGAATGATCGCGCTATAATCATAATTACCTATGCAGCAAAAGAAGAAGCGTCCGCTTCTCACCTGACAGCCCTAGTGTGGTGCTAAAGGGTTCGCTCACACGGATCAACGAAGCTAATGGTTTCCTTGTTACGTTAAGCGTTCAGGTGCGGACTCTGTCTGCACCTTTTTTGTTGCGACACGGCGCAACATGCGCCGATCCGGATGATGGAGGTGTTGTTCAATTAGCAAGGAAGAAGTGCAAGTCAACGAGCAGATTCGGGCGCGTGAAGTGCGGTTGATTGATGAAGCGGGTGCGCAACTCGGGATTGTGGGCCTGCGTGATGCATTGCGAATTGCTTCGGAAAAAAACCTCGACCTCGTCAATGTGGCGCCAACAGCCAAGCCGCCGGTTTGTCGGATCATGGATTACGGCAAATATAAGTATGAACAGAGCAAGCGCGAGAAAGAGGCGCGCAAGCATCAGAAAGTGGTCTCCATCAAGGAAATTCGGATGACGCCCAACATCGAACAACACGACTTTGACACGAAGGTGAAGGCGACCATCAAGTTTTTGCAAGAGGGAGACAAGGTGAAGGCGGCTGTGCGTTTTCGCGGAAGGGAAATCACCCATCCCGGCATTGGTCAGGCGGTACTCGAGAAACTTGCCAAGCAGGTGGAGGCATACGGAATATTGGAGCGTTCTCCACGGCTCGAAGGCAGAAGCATGATCATCATTATCAATCCCAAACCTCAGGCTGATCCTAAGCCTCAGGTGGATCGGGAAAAAGGAAATTCTGAAAAAACCTCATAATCCATCGACAAAGTCATCTGGAGTAACGGTTTTTAATTGATTGGAGGATTTTTAAATGCCGAAAATGAAGACACATCGTGGCGCAGCCAAGCGGCTGAAGCGGACCGGTTCTGGCAAAATCAAACGCAGTCATGCGTACACCAGCCATCTGTTTGTTTCCAAGTCGCCAAAGCGCAAACGCCAACTCCGCCATTCGGGGATGGTATCTAGTTCAGACTACAAGCGCATTAAGCAACTGGTATCCTATCTCTAAAATTTGGGTGGAACGATTCGCGCACAAAGGTTGCGTCGGTTATTTTTAAGGAGGATTTATCATGCCAAGAGTAAAAGGCGGTACGGTGACACGCCGTCGTCATAAAAAAATCCTGAAGTTAGCCAGGGGTTATTTTGGTTCTAAGCATCGCTTGTTCCGCACTGCCAACCAACAAGTGATGAAGTCACTGCAATACGCGTACCGGGATCGCCGGACGACCAAACGTAATTTCCGTAGACTGTGGATCCAGCGCATCAACGCAGCGGCGAGGATGAACGGCCTCAGCTACAGCCGACTGATGTACGGATTGAAGCAGGCTGGCGTGGAAGTGAACCGCAAGATGCTCGCAGATCTCGCAGTAGCGGACGCAAATGCGTTCAGCGAACTTGCTACGCTTGCGAAGACCAAACTGGAAGCCTAAACAAGGAGAAGGAGTTGCACAGTGTGCAGCTCCTTTTTTGCTTGTGAAATCAACGGCTAAAGGCTACAATATTCAGAAATCATTTTCTAGTGTGGTTGAAAAAAAGAGGGAGTGGAGACATCCGTGCGCAGTGACATGATCAAAAAGGGGATAGACAGAGCCCCGCATCGCAGCCTGTTACGGGCAACAGGCATGAAAAACGAGGATTTCAACAAGCCGTTTATCGGTATCGCCAACTCCTTTGTGGAAATTGTGCCGGGCCACGTGCATTTGCAGGAATTTGGCCAAATTGTAAAGGAAGCGGTTCGCGAAGCCGGAATGGTGCCGTTTGAATTCAACGCCATCGGCGTGGATGATGGGATTGCCATGGGCCATATCGGCATGCGCTATTCGCTGCCAAGCCGTGAGATCATCGCTGACTCGATCGAGACCATGGTGCAGGCGCACTGGTTTGATGGTCTCATCTGTATTCCCAACTGTGACAAGATTACCCCTGGCATGATGATGGGGGCAGTTCGCGCCAACATCCCCACCGTGTTCGTTTCGGGTGGCCCAATGAAGGCCGGCGTCACGAGCAAGGGACAGGTGGTTGACCTGATGTCTGTCTTTGAGGGCGTTGGTGCCCATCAAGCAGGCAAAATTACGGACGATGAACTGCTCGATCTTGAGCAAAATGGCTGCCCATCCTGCGGTTCCTGCTCTGGTATGTTCACAGCCAATTCGATGAACTGCCTTGCAGAAGCGCTTGGATTGGCGCTTCCTGGCAACGGTACGATTCTGGCCACGACAGCGGAGCGCAAGGAACTCGTCAAGCGCACCGCTGCCTATTTGAAGACGTTGATTGAAAAACAGATCAAACCTCGTGACATTGTGACCATGGAGTCGCTCGATAATGCGTTTGCGCTCGATATGGCGATGGGCGGTTCCACGAACACTGTCCTTCATACGCTCGCGATTGCGCACGAGGCGGAGATTGAGTATCCGCTGGCGCGAATTGATGAATTATCTAGACGGGTGCCACAGATCTGTAAAGTCAGTCCTGCTTCGCAATTTCACATGCAGGATGTGGATCGTGCCGGTGGCATCTCCGCGATCCTAAACGAACTGAGCAAAAAGTCAGGACTATTAAATTTGGATGCCATGACGGCCACTTCTCAATCCATTGGCGAGAACATCAAAGATGCAAAGATTCTTGATGAAGACGTGATTCGTCCGCTCGAAAAAGCCTATTCCGTACAGGGCGGGTTGCGGGTGCTCTTTGGCAATCTCGCGACGAATGGAGGAGTCATTAAGAGCGGCGCAACGCCGGTGACTCACTTCGAAGGTCCTTGTGTGATTTTTGAATCGCAAGAAGAGGCGGGAGAAGGAATCAAGGCAGGTAAGGTGAAAAAAGGCGACGTGGTCGTCATCCGCTACGAGGGTCCAAAAGGTGGGCCTGGAATGCCTGAAATGCTGGCGCCAACTGCCGCCATCTCAGGAATGGGGCTCGGTCAGGACGTGGCGCTCATTACCGATGGTCGCTTTTCAGGAGCGACGAGAGGCATCAGCGTAGGACACATTTCCCCTGAAGCCGCAGCAGGCGGGACGATCGCGTTGCTAAAGGAAGGCGACGTGGTCGTCATTGACACGGAAGAACGGTTGATCGAAGTGAAACTTTCTGATGAGGAATTGGAAGCGAGACGAAAAGCGTGGACAGCGCCTGAATTAAAGGTAAAAAAAGGCTGGCTGAACCGTTATGCTCGTCTGGTGACCTCGGCGAATACTGGTGCAGTGCTTGAAGGCAACTAAACGCGTGAGAGGAAGTCGCACTTGGAAGTATTAACATCCCTGCAAAACCCGAAAGTCAAAACATGGGCATCACTTAAAGAAAGAAAGTATCGCAAGGCGAACCAAAGTTATCTGGTAGAGGGACTTCGCAGCGTACAAGTTTATTTGGAGCGAGGCGTCAGGCTAGAAGCATTGTTGATCGATCCGTACGGCCATCAGGCGGATTTAGCCTACGAAGTGGCGGAAACGGCAAGTGCGATAGGTGTGACTGTCTATGAAATGGAAAGCCATCTGCTGAGGCATATCACAGACACAGAGCACCCGCAAGGCGTGGTGGCAGTGGCAAAGATTCCGGATTGGGACCAAGCCCTGCTTCAACCTGAGAATGGTTCAGGATGTCAAGATGTCGTGCTGGTGGCCGATCAAATTGGCGACCCGGGGAATTTGGGCACGATGATTCGCAGTGCTGATGCGGTCAATGCAAGGGCAGTGATCGCGTTGAAGGGGTCTGCGGACCCCTATCAACCGAAAGTGGTGCGAGCGACGATGGGGTCGCTGTCAAGAGTGCCCGTCTATGAAATGGAACCCCAGGAGGCAATGAACACATTACGTGGGTTCGGCTATCACTTGCTTGGCGCAGACGCGCGAGCGGGCGAGGCTCACTTTTTTGCTAACTTAAAAGGGCCCCTCGCCGTTGTCGTCGGTCATGAAACAAGCGGACTTTCAAGCGCTGTGGTGGACAATATGGATGGGTTTCTCTCGCTCCCCATGCCGGGTGGGGCAGAATCGCTCAATGCGGGAGTCGCCTCGTCGATTCTTTTGTATGAGGCGTTGCGTCAGAGAAGCACCCATTGATGATAGACGAGAATTATGCAAGTATTCAGCTTGCATAAATTGGCCCGGTAGAGTATGCTACATAGCAAACATTTTCGGATAATATGCCAATGATCAAGAGAGTACCAACCACATGGCAGCAACAGGGAGAGGCGCCGCGACTGAGAGTGCCTGCTGTCATTGGTTTTGGGAAGTTCACTTGGGAGGCGATCAGCTGAAGGCGATAAGGGATTATTCCGCTAGTAGGTTGATCCGTATTCCCCACGTTACGGGGCTTGAGGGAAGTCAAATATCAATTTGGCTTCTGAACATGGGTGGTACCACGAAACTTTCGTCCCTTGGCGAAGGTTTTTTTGTTGTAAAGGAAAGGAGCGCGCGCGATGAGGGAACAGTTATTGGTGTTGCAGGAACAGGCACTCGTGGATTTGGCAGAGGCACAGGGAGATGCACTGGATGCGTGGCGAGTCAAATATTTAGGGAAAAAAGGTGAGTTGTCGCTTGCGCTTCGCAGCATGAGCAAACTCTCGGCAGAAGAGCGCCCTGTCGTGGGGCAGGTCGCAAACACTGTGCGAGAGACGCTAGAGGCGGCGTATGCAAACAAGTTTGCCGATTGGGAAGCCAAACAGGCGGCGATACAGGAAGAAAAAGAAACGCTCGATATCACGATTCCTGGCAGGACGAGTGGCGTGGGGGCGGAACACCCGTTGCAAAAAATCATCCGCCGGATTGAGGACATCTTTATCGGCTTTGGCTTTACGGTGGAAGAAGGGCCAGAAGTGGAGTGGGATTATTACAACTTCGAGGCGCTTAATTTGCCAAAAGATCACCCAGCTAGGGATATGCAGGATACATTTTATCTGAGTGAAGAGTTGTTGATGCGCACGCATACGTCGCCTGTGCAGGCGCGGACGCTGGAAAAAAGGCGACCGGAGTGGCCGATTCGCATCATTGTGCCGGGGAGGGTGTATCGACGCGATGACGACGATGCGACCCATTCCCATGCATTTACGCAGGTGGAGGGACTGGTTGTCGGAAAGGGCGTTCGCATGAGCGACCTCAAAGGCATTTTGTTGACGTTTGCCAAAGAGTTGTTTGGCGAAAATCAGGAGATCAGGCTGCGGCCAAGCTTCTTCCCTTTTACCGAACCGAGCGCAGAGATGGACATCCGCTGCATCTATTGCGGGGGAGAAGGCTGCTCGACCTGTAAGCATACAGGCTGGATTGAGGTGCTCGGTTGCGGCATGGTGCATCCGCGAGTGCTAGAAATGGGCGGGTACGATCCTGAAGAAGTGACGGGCTTCGCGTTTGGCATGGGGGTCGAACGGATCGCCATGTTGCTCTATAAGATTGAGGACATTCGCCAATTTTATCAGAACGATTTACGGCTATTGAAGCAGTTTGCTTCACTGCCTGAGTAGGAGGTTACAGGATGAAAATCACATGGAACTGGCTTGGTGAGTACGTCGATTTGACAGGACTGACTCCTGAACAGGTGGCGGAAGATCTGACGAGTGCAGGCATTCCGGTAGAAAAAATGGCCTCGATGAATTCGGGGGTGGATGGGGTCGTGGTGGGTCTGATTGAATCAGTCACTCCACACCCACAGGCAGATCGCTTGCGAGTTTGTAAAATTGACACAGGCACCACTAAGCTACAAATTGTGACAGGTGCCACGAATGTGCAGGCAGGTCAAAAAGTGCCCGTTGCGCTTGTGGGGGCAAAATTGCCCGAGAAACACATCGAACTCGCGAACTTTCGCGGACTTTCCTCGGAAGGCATGCTGTGTTCCGCGTCAGAACTTGGACTTGACGATAAGTTTTTGCCCAAGGATCAGGCAGAGGGAATCTGGATTTTTCCGGAGGACGCGCCGCTAGGTGAAAATGTAGTGGAGTATCTTGGACTTAATGATATGGTGATGGAACTTGAACTGACGCCCAACCGCTCGGATTGCCTGTCATTTCGCGGGGTGGCCTACGAGGTGGCAGCGCTCTATTCGCGCGAAGTTCACATGCCGGATGCAGACGCGAGTGGAGTGGCGACTGCGGGAGATAAGCCGCTTTCGGTGCGCATTGATACTGAACTTTGCACCGGATACTCCGGCCAGGTGGTGACTCATTTAGTGCTCGGCCCATCCCCGATGTGGATGCAAATGAGACTGCTTGCCGTGGGCATGCGTCCGATTAACAACCTAGTCGACATCACCAACTACGTGATGTTTGAATGGGGGCAACCTCTTCATGCGTTTGACTATGATGCCATTCTCAATCAGGAAATAGTGGTCCGGCAAGCAAAGGATCGCGAAATCTTGCGGACACTCGACAGTCAGGACCGCGAATTGACGAGTGATGTGATTGTGATTTCTGATCACAAGAAGGGATTGGGACTTGCCGGCGTGATGGGCGGCGAAAACAGTGAGGTGACAGGCAGCACCACGACCGTGGTGATTGAATCCGCGATGTTTGATCCGATGACGACAAGGCGCACGAGCAGACGATTGCAACTTCGCTCGGAAGCGGCGCTGCGCTTTGAAAAAGGGCTAGATCCTGATGCGGTACTTCCTGCACTTCATCGCGCCTCCGCACTAATGGTGCAGTATGCAGGTGGTGAGCTTGTGGGGGCTCCGGTAATTACAGGGAAAGACCTGATTTCGCCTAGGGTAATGCAGCAGATTCATGTGCGTACCGCACGGGTGGCAGACGTGCTAGGCTATGTGCTTGCCATCGAGGAGTTAGAAGGATTCTGCCACCAACTCGGATTACCCGTAGTACGCGAAGAAGCAGGATTAAGGGTGTCTATTCCGGCGCGAAGGCCTGATTTGATCCGTGAAGAGGACATGATTGAAGAATTCGCGCGGCTTGCGGGTTTTGACCGTATTCCTTCTACCAATTTGGAGGGGGTACTAAGCCACGGTGGCCTCTCAAAAACCCAAAAATTGCGCAGAATGGCTCGCGATTATATGAGAAATCAAGGGTTTGATGAAGTTTGGACGTACTCTTTTGTCGATGGGGAGGTTCATCGTAAGCTAAACATTGCGGACGATCATGAACTTGCACGCCCAATGCGGCTCTTGAATCCACTCTCGGAAGATCGGGAAGCGCTTCGGACCACGATGCTTGTTCCGCTTCTTGACGTGGCAAAGTACAACGCCAGCCGTCAATGGGATTCGCTTTTTGTCTTTGAACTAGGCACTGTCTTCTTGCCGGCCGCACCAAATGGGGATAAAGGTATGGTGGCGCCAGTGGAAAAAAAGGTGTTGGCAGGGGTCGCTTATGGCAGTGTGGCAAAAGAGCCGCTATACGCCGGACGGAACTATGACTTTTTTGATATAAAAGGGCTAGTCGAGGGACTATTTGAGCGGCTTGGCATCAAGGATATAGTGAATTTTGAACGGATGGCCTATCCGTATTTGCATGCGGGACGATCTGCAGAAATTCTGGTAGGTGGGAACCCAATCGGGAAGCTTGGCCAAGTTCGCAAAGAGGTAGCGAAAACATTCGACCTCGCAGCAGAAGTGTATTATTTTGAAGTCGAAATGGATGCACTTGTGCAAATGGTCTCATCCCACATGTATGTGGCTGAATTGCCGCGCCATCCTCAGGTGGAGCGCGATCTTGCCGTGGTGGTCAACCGAACGCTCTCTGTGGCAAACTTATTTAGCACGGTTAAGGCGGCAGCCGGATCATTGCTCGAGTCTGTCTCTGTGTTTGACGTCTATACTGGTAATCATGTTAGCGATGAAGAAAAAAGTGTCGCACTGCGCCTTGTTTTTCGGGCGCCTGATCGGACATTGACGGAAAATGAGGTGCAGACCGCAGTGGATCAGGTATTATCACAACTAAATTCCAATTATGGCGCGGTTCTGCGCAAATAAAGCAGGAATTGTGTGTCCGTTTCGCGAATAGTCACAAAGCGGAGGTGTGCCGGTCATGGATGAGCAGTATCGCGTAAAAGTAGATATATTCGGGCACACGTATACACTGCGCGGACCTGCGATGCCTGAGCATCTGCAGCGGATCGCCCTTTTTGTGGATCAAAAAATGCGCGAAATCTATGAAAAAAATCCTCAATTGGATCTTCAGACGCTGGCGGTGTTAACCGCTCTCAATTTGGCAGATACTTATGAAGAATTGCTGGCAGAATATGAAGCACTGGTGGATTCATTGGAGATCCACCCCAATCCCGACGAATGATGGGGACTACTTACAAGATGGGGTAATGGCATGGATATAGCGGATTGGATAATCCTGGCTGTCCTCGTTTTCAGCGCGTGGGATGGATATCGTACAGGGCTCATTTCACAACTCGTTCGGTTGTTAGGCACAGTCTTGGCGTATGTCTCTGCCTGGAAATTTCACAGTGCATTAGTGCCGCCTTTAAGAAAATGGCTGCTTTCAAACGTCTTAAAAAATGTGCATTCGTTAAAGGACGTTCCTGTTGTCAACATTCTATCGAGTGGTGGATCGGTGCATCAGCTTGGCACTACGATTGCAAACGTTCTTGCTTTTAGCATTGTGTTTTATGTATCCCTGCTCGTGATCAGGTACTTGGGGCACTTATTGAATTCGGTGTTTCATTTGCCAGGGTTGTCGTTTTTCAACCGGATGGCCGGAATGGTGGCGGGAGTCGTAGTCGCCGTGCTGCTTATTGCTGTTCTCATCAATTTCGCGGCTTACATTCCTGTTCCTGAATTAAAAACACAAATCAGCCACTCCACGCTCTCGCCGATGTTTAAGCAGCCTATTGTCGATTTGGCGAAAATGACAGGATTAAAAGCGTAAGGGGGGAGAATTCCCCCTTTTTTATCTAGCGGCGCGATGTCTCGAGCCATGAGCTTGTTCGTTGCCACGCATCGCCGTGGGAACAAACAAATCTATGATACCAATGATTAGCGAGGCAAGAACTGCACCTAGAACCGTAGA
>JAJZAS010000030.1 GCA_021799325.1 Bacillota bacterium
TCTTGCTGTATAGTCCGTGTCCTGCTCCCTGATCAGTGCCGCCTCTTCAATTTCAAGCTGCATGATCCGGCGAAGCAGTTCATCCAGTTCCGCTGGCATACTGTCTATCTCGGTGCGAAGACGAGCTGCCGCCTCGTCCATAAGGTCAATCGCTTTATCCGGCAAAAAACGGTCGCTGATGTACCGATCAGAGAGCGTAGCCGCAGCGATAATCGCACTATCCTTGATTCTCACCCCGTGGAAGACCTCGTAACGCTCCTTCAATCCGCGCAAAATCGAGATCGTATCCTCGACAGATGGCGGATCGACCATGACCGGTTGAAACCTTCGTTCAAGCGCGGCGTCTTTCTCTATGTATTTGCGATATTCATCGAGCGTAGTGGCCCCCACCGTTCGCAGCACGCCGCGCGCGAGCAGAGGCTTTAAGAGATTTCCCGCATCTACCGCTCCCTCAGCCGCGCCAGCGCCAACCACCGTATGCAATTCATCAATAAATAAAATGATGGCGCCATCCGATTTTTCGACTTCTTTTAATACCGCCTTGAGCCGTTCCTCAAATTCACCCCGATACTTGGCGCCCGCAAGTAAAGTCCCCATATCCAAACTGATCAATCGCTTGTTTTTCAGTCCATCTGGCACATCACCCGCTACAATTCTGCGTGCAAGTCCCTCCACAATCGCCGTCTTGCCAACTCCCGGCTCTCCGATCAACACAGGGTTATTCTTCGTTCGTCTTGATAAAATTTCGATGGTGCGCCGAATTTCATCATCGCGTCCAATGACCGGATCCAACTTTCCCTCTTTCGCTTCCATCGTAAGATCTCTGCCATAGCGTTCAAGCGCCTGGTATTTTTCCTCCGGATTATCGTCACTCACCCGTTGGTTACCGCGTACTTGGCGCAGTGCGGACAGCACCTTATCTTTTGTGACAGAAAGTGACTGCAAGACACGTTTAGCCTCTTGCTCCCCCTCTTCGATCAGTCCAATTAACAAATGCTCCACGCTGGTATACTCATCTTTCATCTCTATAGTTTCCTGTTCCGCGCGTGACAGCACACGTAACAACCCGCTGTTCATGTACATTGGGCTATCATAGCCTGTCACTGCCGGAATGCCCCGCAAAAGCGACTCGATTTGCGTAGAGAATTGGCCCATGTCCACTTTCATCAGTTCAAACAATCTGGGTACTAATCCTTCTTCTTGATTCACGAGTGCGAACAAAAGATGTTTGCCCGTCACTTCTTGATGATGCCGCTCAGCCGCCACCTGTTGGGCAAATTCCAGTGCTTCCCTGGATTTTTGAGTATAGTGATTCAGATTCATGAGAACATCCATCCTCTCGACTATCTTGAAGTTCAATAATCTTGATATTGAAGATAACTAATGGTACATTCATCCTGAGGTGTTGTTATGGAAGATTTGCAGTCACTCGTCGAAGAGTTTTCCAAGCTGATGCCGGCCATGATGCTTGGTTTTCGAAACATGCTCTTCGACCCGCAAGTGTTGGGCGATCTGACCGCTCCCCAATTTATCTTGCTGGCATTTTTAACGGAACAGGTTTCGTGCAATGCCAGTTCTGTTGGTGAGGCCATGCACATTACCTCTGGTTCCGTTTCTAGTCTGACGGACCGATTGGTGCAACGCGGCCTGATCGATCGCAGTCCTAGCAACGATGACCGCCGTGTCGTCATGTTCTCCCTCACTCCTGAAGGTAAGCTGAAATACGAGGAAGTCCGTAAGAAGCAACTGGAACGACTGTCTGAATTTTTTAGTTTGCTCGGCGTAGAGAAAACGTCGACACTAGTAGCATTATATCGCGACATGAACCAATACTTACAATAATTAGCGAGGAGCGGAAAAGAAGTGCGATTTTTCACCCGATTCGCCTTAAAAAACCCTGTGGCCATTTGGATTATCGCCATTTTGCTGATATTTGGTGGTGCCTTTTCAGCCACCCAACTGCAAGAAGAACTGATGCCAAGCATTTCGATTCCTGTCGTGGCGGTCATCACGTCCTATCCCGGTGCATCGCCAAGTGCAGTGGCAAAAGACGTAACAGAACCGTTGGAGAAGGCGCTGCGCGGCGTACAAAACGTACAGGACGTCCTTTCTTCTTCTGTGGAGAACGTCTCCCAGATTGAACTCCAATTGAGTATGTCAGCAGACCCCAACAAAGTCGCACAGGATGTGCAGCAAACTATCAGCCAAATTCCACTTCCAAGCAGTGCATCCAAACCAAGTGTGCAACAATTCTCGTTCAGTTCTTCGCCAATCATTTACTTTACTGTCTCTTCAAAAACAGCTACGGCTGCGCAACTGAGATCCACTGTGAATAACACGATCGTCCCTGACTTGCAGGGTATTTCCGGTGTAGCAAGCGTCCAGACCGATGGTGCGGCGCCTGAACAGGTGCAAATTGTATTTAAACCTGCCGCATTAAATCACTATCAATTAACGGTCTCGCAAGTCCTTCAATATCTGCAAGCGGACAATGTATCCATGCCGGTCGGCACCACTGGATTTGGCGGCAAGGTGTATCCCGCCCATCTGAGCGGCCAGTTCAAGTCGCTTAATGATATTAAAAACTTGCCTATTCCGCTCTCTCCCTCTCCCACTGCCGGCATTCAAAGCGGATTTCAACAAATGGGTAACGCCATTGGTGAACTAGGAAAAAGCGTGGGGCAAATCGGTCAGGCAGTGGGTGGACTCGGTCAAGCGGTCGGCACTCTTGGAAAAGGGCAAGGGCAATTGGCGCAGGGATTAGGACTGGTCATGGCAGAAAACCAGATTCTCACCAATATGCAGAATGTCCAGGGACAATTGTTTGGTGCGGAACTTGAACTCGCACAACAAGCGGCACTGCCTAAAGCACAACAGAATCCCGCAAAATTATCACAACTTCAAGGCGCTATTCAAGCGCTCACTACGGCTCAAAAGCAGCTTCAAACGGAACTTCAAGCGCTTCAGGCAAAACTTCCGAACCCATCACAGGGCAGTAGTGCCCCAACCGGAGGCGCACCGGCAGGCACTAGCAACGCAACCCCTGCAGGAAGTGGACTCTCAGCCAATCAAGCTGCTCCCATCTCTACCACAAGTGCGAGCAAATCGGCTGCTACGACTACGATGAAGACGATCCCTCTTTCTGCAATCGCTGATCTCAGTATTGCGCCGCCTGTAGATGCTTCGATCAATCGGACGAACGGACAGACGAGCGTGCTGATCGGTGTGGTAAAAACAGAGAATTCCAATACCGTAGCCGTTGCGAGCGCCATTCAATCCAAAATAGCTTCGCTGGAGTCCAGCCTCCCCTACGGATTACACGTCAATCAGTTGTATGACGCATCGGGTATGATCAAGGCTTCCATCAGCGGTCTGCTTAGAGAGGCCATTCTAGGTGCCATCTTTGCGGCGCTCGTCATCCTGCTTTTCCTACGCAACTTAAAGACGACACTCATTGCAGTCATCTCGATTCCCATCTCACTTTTAACGGCGATGATCATTCTCAACGCGGCGGGCGTGACGCTCAACATCATGACGCTGGGAGGTATGGCTGTTGCTACAGGGCGTGTGGTCGACGACAGCATTGTGGTTATCGAAAATATCTATCGCGCTTGGCGCAAAGGTCTCGGATTTGGCAAAATATTTGTATTAAAAGCCACAGGTGAAGTGGGCAAGGCCATCACCTCTTCGACGATCACTACAATTGCCGTCTTTTTGCCACTGGGACTCGTCAGCGGCATTGTAGGAAAAATTTTCATGCCTTTTGCCCTCACCGTCATCGTGTCCTTGCTATCGTCACTACTTGTAGCGCTAACCGTTGTGCCACTGCTTGCATGGATGTTCGTAGCTCGTAAAAAGGTGAAAGACGGCGATTACCACTGGCTGCAGGATGATTCTCATCCTGATGGCGCAGTCGCGGATTTTCTACCCATTTCCGAGGAAGCCGCCACGACATCATTACGGCCATGGCAAATGCAGTACCAAAGATTCCTCAATTGGTCTCTCAACCACAAGGTGACAGTCATCCTCATCACGGTGGTAGCGCTTGTCGCATCCGTCCTTGTGCTGCCACTTGTTGGAAGCACCTTCTTGCCTGCTACCAGTGATAAATTTGCCACCGTATCGGTCACCATGCCGATTGGCACGCCGCTTTCCAACACCAATCGCAAAGCGCAACAAGTGGAAAAAGTCATCAATTCCTATGGTTCACAGGTAGAAATCACCAATACACAAGTCGGTAGCGATCCGGGGCAACTCCAGGGATTTTCAGTGCTTGGCAGCAATTCAGCAAGCCTGTTTTTGAAACTCAATCCGAATGTGGATATGAACCGTTTTACGACGAACCTTGCCAATCGACTGAAACCAATAAAAGGTCCCGCCACGATTCAGGTTCAGACCATGTCCTCGACAGGCACTGCAACGAATTTTGACTTAATCATCACGGGTCCCGATTCAGCGCAAGTCCATCAGGCTGCAAAAAAAGTCACCAAGACACTCACCCATTTACAAGGGTTGACCAATGTTCAAAACAACCTGAATCAGACCGAACCCGAAATCAAAATCATCCCCAATTTGAAAAATGCGGCGAAGTACGGATTGACTCCCTATACGATTGCCAGCGATGTACGCAATTACCTTGCAAGCAATGACGTTGGCCCCATTTCGGTAAGTGGCCAATCGTATGACATGGTCACTTCTGTAAAAATCCCGAACGGCTTGCACCAATTGGCGGATGTTCGATCCCTGTTGATCCCGGCACCAACCGGTCAAAGCATTGACTTATCCAAGGTGGCCGATGTGTACATTGCACCAACGCCGGTATCCATCTTGCACCGCGATGGCAGTGCCTATGCTGAGATCACCGCAGATTTTACTGTCTCGAACACTGGAAAAGTCACCACAGACGCGCTCCAAAAAGTAGCCAAACTGAATTTGGGCAAAAACATTCAAACGCAACTTTCTGGTTCAAGCCAGGAACAGAACCAGAGTTTCACTCAGTTGATTGAAGCGGTATTAGTTGCGATCGGCATGGTGTATATCGTGATGCTTATCTCCTTTGGCGAATGGTCTGCGCCGTTTGCCATCCTGTTCTCCATGCCTGTTGCGCTTATTGGGGCATTCTTTGGCACCGTCATCGGACGACAACCGGTAAGCGTCTCGTCGCTCATCGGCATTCTCATGTTAATGGGAATTGTCGTCACCAATGCCATCGTGCTCGTTGACCGCGTCGAACAACAACGGCGAAACGGTCTCACAATTCGGGAAGCACTGTTAGAGGCTGGAACCACGCGTTTGCGACCTATTCTCATGACGGCGATTGCCACTATTTTTGCCCTCGCACCACTGGCTGCCGGATTTTCTGAAGGCGCCTTGATCTCGCAAGGGTTGGCGGTGATTGTTGTCGGCGGTCTGGTCACTTCGACCATATTGACACTGGTGATCGTGCCCGTCATCTTTGAACTGTTACACACAAGAACCCGCAAACGGGAACAAGCAGGCATCATGCCGCACTTAAAAAGTGACTGGTAAAAAAATCAATTAGGAGGATTCCTCATGCCCACTATTGGTTGGATCGGCACAGGCACCATGGGTTACGCCATGGCAGAAAACGCCTTACAAGCAGGCTACTCACTTCGCGTTTATAATCGCAGCAGGGAAAAAGCTGCACCTTTACTGGAAAAAGGAGCAATTTGGGCCCCCACACCTGCCGCTGCAGCAGCGGGTGTGGACGTAATCTGGACCATGCTCGCGGATGATATGGCCATAAGAGAAGTTTTCACTGGAGAAAACGGCATTCTAGCCGCCATTTCACCAGGGGTCCTCGTGATCGACAGCAGTACGGTCTCGCCTTCCACCAGTATGGCTATAGGCACGGCAGTTGCAGAAAAGCGCGCAGAATTTTTAGATGCTCCGGTCAGTGGCAGTAGACCGCATGCAGAACAAGCGGCGTTAACGTTCATGGTGGGCGGCACCCAAAATGCCTACGAGAAGGCGATACCTTACTTTGAAGCACTCGGCAAAAAAAGTTTTTACCTTGGCGAACAAGGCGCCGGGAGCAAAACAAAGCTTGCCATTAACACTTTGCTTGGCATTCAATTGTTAGGCTTTGCCGAAACGCTGACCTTTGCAGAAAAAGCGGGGATCGATGCGCGGCAATTTGTCGATGTCATCATGAGCGGCGCGGTGAGAAGCGGCGTAGTGGAAGCAAAGGCGGGAAAAATGATCGACCATGAATTTTCGCCACAATTCACCTCGGCGTTACTGCTCAAAGACTTAAAACTGGCGCAGCGATTTGCAGATGAAGAGGGCGCCTATATGCCACTGCTGGCGGGGGTTAAAGAAATTTTACGGGCATTTGTCGCGCGCGGCGGAGCCGACGACGACATGAGCGCCATCGTCTCTTTTTTTGAAGAAGCCTCCCGATAAAAAAGATACCGAAAGAAGGATGAGAACATGGAGATCGCCAACCACATACACCTGTTGGAGGAAACCAAAGGTAGTTACGTGTATGTCATTCTTGGTGAAGAGCCGGTGCTCGTAGATACTTTTTTCCCTGGTCGAAGCGACAAAGTCATCGAAGGCTTACGTAAAATTGGATTGGAGCCGACTGATATTGCCCACATTGTACTGACTCACCACGATGTAGACCATGTCGGCAACGCAAGGGCGCTTCGGGATCTAAGCGGCGCCACGCTTTGGGCACCAAAGGAGGATTTACCACTCTTACGGAGAGAACAGGCGGACAAAGGCTTTCGTCGCGTGATCAAGGCGATGATGAAAGTGGAGGTGCCGGAGGTGGACCGCGTTTACGAGCCGGGGATGCGCATCGGCAATGTGGAAATTATCCCTTCACCCGGTCACACGCCTGGACACGTATGCGCTCATGTCGATGATGTGCTGATCGCAGGCGACCTTGTCACTACGCGAAACGGCAAGCTCAAACCATCGCCAGGCTTTCTCACTTATGATAAAGCCGCACTCAAACGATCCCTCCGGGAAGTAGGTAGTTTGCGCTTTGACTGGATTTGCCCGGCGCATGGTGAACCGGTTCAACGCGGCAACTTGTGGGATGCGCTCATCCGCCCTTGAAAGTTGGAGACAAGAGTGACATGATAGCTACAAAATGGCACGAAGACTAAAGGAAGTTGTCGTATATGCACGAACACCATGAACATAATCATGACCACGATCATTCGCATGAGGCGTTATTTCATACACATGCTCCCATCGCAAAAATGCGTCAGGCTTTTTGGTTGACGATATTGATATTAGCGGTCGAAGTCACAGGCGGGATCTTGTCGCACAGCCTGGCGCTCCTTTCTGACGCAGGCCATGTGGTGACAGACATTGCTGCGATTGGCCTCACCTGGTACACACTGAATCTCGCGCAAAAGCCGCCCAGTGAATCGATGACCTACGGTTATCATCGCACGGGAATACTGGCAGCGCTCATCAACGGCATCGCACTGATTGTCATTGCAATCGTGATTTTGGCAGAAGCTTACCATCGGTTCCGACATCCGGAACCGGTGTCCAGCCTGTGGATGTTTATCAGCGCTGGTGTGGGGCTAGTGATCAATTTATACTTGGGACTTGGACTCAAATCAGAAGATAACCTGAACCTTCGCAGCGCAGTTTTGCATATCATTGGAGACGCCGCCGCTTCAGCCGGTGTGATTGTGGGTGGCGTGATTATTTCGCTAACGCATATATACACCATCGACCCCATCCTCAGTGTATTGATCGCGCTACTCATTGCACTAGGCGCATGGCGAATCGTTAGACAAACCGTCAACATTCTTCTTGAAGGGACGCCAAAAGGCATACATTTGCCTGATGTCGAAAACACCATTCGTTCCACGGTCGGTGTAAAAGATGTTCACGACCTTCACGTTTGGAGCATCACCAGTGGTCGCAATGCGCTTTCTTGCCACGTGATTCTTGAAGGCGGATTAACCATCCGCGATAGCCAACCCATTCTCCGGGAGATCGAACATTCTCTCATCCACTTGGGTATTGGCCATGTCACCATTCAGACAGAAGACGCAGGACATCCCCATGGCGATTCGGTGCTTTGTTGCGATGAGGTGATCGCGGAAGAGCACGCCCACGTTCATTAAGTTAAAAAAGTAATAAAAGGCCCGCAGGTATGCACTTCCCGCGGGCCTTTTCCTTTTGAACCAAAAAATTACGTCCGGTAACTATTGGAGCTTGTCCCATAAGCCTGATTCTGACTTTGCGGGGCACTGTACATCATGGGATTCACGTTGCTTCCGGAAACTCTTTGCTGGATGAACTGATTGGTTTGCTGCTGTTCCTGCTGATGTTGCTGAATCTGATTCGCAATCTCATGGCGCATCGCTGGAGATGGTGGTTGATACCATCCTTGTTGAGACATCAGTTGATAGATTTCACCTTGAATTTGCAACGTGTCGTTTAAAAGTGATGTAAACATTTGCCTCACATTCTGGCAGTTGGCCTCTGTCACCGCTGTCGCGTATTCGCCTGCCACGCGCTTGGTTTCGACGAGAATTTGAAAGACCAGATCCTTCTCGGGAAGGGTGGTCGTATTTTGCGTGTACACGATGATGCCTCCTCCTTTACTTTTTACTGTAACTGACTGGGAGCAATCGACTGATGATGCTGCAATTCATTCATCAGATGGTGGTGATGTTGTTGATGCCGCCCGACCAGTTGCGTAAAAAGTTGACGAACCTGCGGGTGCTGACTGACGCCCACCAAGTTGGCGCACTGTTTCATCAATAAGTCTTCACTCGCAAGAGAATCTGAGATGTAATCCATTTCTTTGCTCGTCAGTGGTTGCACGCTTATGCCTCCTTCCGCGTTTGAGATTGAACACGGATAGTTTGCCTAGCGTTTGGTTTTTTATGTAAAAAAAGGAGGAGGATGCGCCTCATCGGTTACATGCCTGTATAACCGCCATAAAGTCGGGTAAGCCAGGAAGTGATATCGACAAACTTTCCGGTGAGCAATAAGATACCCATCACCACGAGGATCCCGCCGCCAACCTGACTGATTCTTTCGCTGTATTTCAGCAGCCAGCGAAGCGACCCGAGCGTATAGGCAAGAATTAAAAACGGTAACGCAAATCCAAGCGCATAGAAAAACATCAGTAGCATGCCGCTTGCCTGACTGGTGGCCGCTAGTGCAATCACAGAAGCAAGAATGGGACCGATGCAAGGCGTCCAACCGGCAGAGAAACTAATGCCCACCACAAACGCTCCCAGATAGCCAGCTGGCTTTTCGCGTACACTCCATTTGGCTTCCCGCATAAAAAAGTCCCATTTAATCACCTTCATGAGGACAAGCCCCATGACGATGATGATCATCCCGCCTATCTCACTGACGGCATCACGATATTCAGAGAATATGACACCAATCAGACTGGCTGAGGCACCGAGCGCCACAAAAATCACCGAAAACCCCAGCACAAAAAACAAAGCATGGCTTAAGGCTTTACGCCTGATGACCCCCGTTACTTCCTCTTCTGATCCCCTGCTAAAAGAAACACCAGAGATGTAGGAGATATAGGAAGGATAGAGCGGCAACACGCAAGGAGAAACAAACGATAACAAACCTGCCAAAAATGCGAGCCAAATCGTCGGATTCGCAGCCATACATTCACCTCACTTCGAATCTATGAACTGGCCAGCAATTTATTGAATTCTGTTTGCATTTGCGATGCGACCAACGCCCCCACATAATGGTACATGATGACACCATTTGATTTGATGAAGAAACTGGTGGGGATCGCCATCACTTTGTAAGTCTTCGTCACTGTGCCTTTTTTGTCTAATAGCACCGGGTAGGTGACGCCATACGTCTTGATAAACTGCTTCAACCTAGGTACGGTGTCATTAAAAGCTAGGTTGACGCCGATGAAAGTGATTTTATTTCCGTACTTTTTGTACATTTTCTCTACATCCGGCGTCTCAAATTGACAGGGTGGACACCAGGAAGCAAAGAAATTGACGTACAATGGTTTGCCTCTAAACTGGGACAAATTGATTGATTGACCCTCAAGGTTCGTCAAGATAATATTGGGGGCGACATGCCCGACTTCTGGTGCAGTACTTGGCCTTTTGGACAGTATGATCACAGCCGCAACAATGATCACCAGCACCACAATCAAGGCACTCCAGCGCCTAGCCTTCATATAGAAAAATCCATCCTTTCAAGAAAAAATTCTGTATACTAAATATTATTTTAATCAAATCATCACTCACAAGGAAGTGTAAAGTCTGAACGTTTTATATCGTACTCTTATTGGAATTGTGATCATGCTATCTATTCCCGTTATTTTTCTGGTGGTCTCGGCACGTCTGCATCATCAAACTCCCACGCTAAAAGTAGGAGACAAGGTGCCTGAAACCTCCCTTTCAAGCTTGCAAGGAGCCGTTTTTCACTTTCCTCGTCACCTGAATAAGCCGGTGATCATCAACTTTTTTGCCACGTGGTGCCCACCCTGTCAGTCAGAAGCACCGAATTTGGCGAACTTCGCAAAAACCTACGCGAAACAAATTCAACTCATCATGGTGGACCGACGAGAAGGCCCCCCGTTGGTTCGGCAGTTTATCAATACCTATCACCTACAGGGGACCACCACGCTACTGGATCAAAACAACCAATGGGCCACCCTATTTGGGGTGACCGGCCAGCCGGAAACGATTGGAATCGATACAAATGGCGTCATCCGATTTCACCAATTAGGCCCGGAAACCGCCTCACAGTTGGATGACGATCTCACTCTTCTTTTGCATTCCCATTAGACCAGTTGTCTATCTCCACTTCAGCAACGCCATCCGCCAGTGAAAAATCAAAGACCTGTGAGTAGAAATACAACTCATTTTCAAGAGTTTGCTTGATAGCTGCCGCACTTCTAAAACCGTGGCCCTCTCCTTCAAAAG
>JAJZAS010000031.1 GCA_021799325.1 Bacillota bacterium
TCCCCTTCCAGCATATCCAAGATTCCTTGTTTCTCGATCAAGAAAGCGAGCATAGGCGCAATCAGTTCCAAGGATTCAAGCGCAACAGGAGAAAAATCCTCCTCATCCCCACCAGCGATGAAAATCGCGCCTACCGTCACGCCTCTATGAGTGATCGGGATGACTGCCGCCTTCTTCAGTCCCAACTCTCTCCATACCCGGTGACTGAATTCTCCCAGCTGATAATGCGCTTTGTCTTCATCGCGATCAATCCTGATGGTCTCGTTCCTTATGTATACATAGGAAATCAGGTTGTTTTCGGGCAAAAGTGGGAATTCCGCCTCCAGAATCCCCAATCTTTCATATCCCTTAATGGAATTAGCCCGGATCGAATTGTGTACGGTATCAATTTTAAAGATTCCCGCCACTCGCCACGGTAACTTGGCAATCAGTTGTAGTTCAATTTCGCTAAGCGAATCGGCAGCCTGTAGCAGCCGAACCCATTCCAGCATCCGTTGTTGCCATTGCGGACCGCGGGAATCCCTCTCTGTTGTTCCATTCATGAATGGTTATCCCTCAATTATCCCCCGTAATAGAACCCAGTCTCCGCAAGGGTCATGGGCTTGCCTTCACGATGAACACCTGCATTGACGACTTCCCCAATGAAAATCGTGTGGTCCCCGGATTTATTGACATCAATGACCTTACACTCAAACCAGGATAGCGCGTCATTCAAAATTGGGCATCCTGTAGTGGGGCCGTGCTCAAAGGCAATGTCACCAAACTTGTTGCCGACTCGATGGATCGGTTTAAAAAATGCCATCGCCAGCTCTTTTTGTCCTGTCTCTAATATACTGACGCTAAACACTTGACTGGCTTCGATCCACTCTTCTGAAGTCGTGCCTTTTTTTGCCCCAAGTACGACAAGAGGCGGTTCAAAAGAGGTTTGTGTCAGCCAATTTCCCGTAAACGCGCTCACTTCATCATCCTGTTTGACGCCAACCACATACAGTCCGTAGGAAATTCCGCGCAAGGCTGTCTTTCTCGCCTGGTCATCCATGGTGGAACACCTCTTTTTTTCTTTAATTATACCCGATTATTGAAATTTCAAATATGACCTACTATTATGACCAGGTTATATATTATAATAAAAAGTATAAACCTTTTCCCCACCAACTTGGAGGTGTCGTATTCTTGTATCGATCAATCATCCGAGGAATCGGTTCTCACCTTCCTCACAACCGACTGACAAATGCTGATTTAGAGAAAATGGTAGACACTTCAGACGCATGGATCACTTCCCGTACTGGCATCAGTGAGCGGCGCATCGCATCGCCTGGCGAAGCCACATCCGACTTTGCCACTGAAGCAGCGAGAAAGGCGATGGAACAAGCTGGAATTTCAGCCGAGGATATTGAAATGGTCATGGTTGCAACCGAAACCCCTGATTATCTTTTCCCTCCTGTGGCGGTCCTTGTTCAGCATCGTCTCGGACTTAAAAATGCGGGCGTCATGGATATTCACGCCACTTGTGCAGGGTTTATCACCGCACTGCAAACGGCCGATCAATATATCCGTTCCGGAATGTATCAAAACATTCTGGTGATTGGCGCCGATACGCTTTCCCGTTTTACTGATTACACCGACCGATCCACCTGCATTCTATTTGCTGACGGTGCGGGAGCTCTCGTGGTATCCCGGAGTGAAACCGATGATGTTGGTATTATCCACACTGCGACTCACGCCAATGGCGAACATGTGCAGAGCCTGTTAATCCCTAGCGGTGGTAGTTTGGATCCGTTTAATCCGAACAAAGAACAAAAGACCACTATGTATATGGATGGACCCAAAATTTTCAAACTGGCAGTCTCTGTCATGTCAGAAACCGCCAGAGAAGTGCTAGATAAGAGCGGATATACCGTGGATCAGGTGAATTTCCTCATTCCTCACCAGGCGAATCAGCGCATCATTGATGCCGTGGCTAAGAACATGGATGTTCCCCCAGAAAAAGTAATCAGCAACATCAAGTATGTAGGCAATAATTCATCCGCCACTATTCCCATCGCCATTGATGCCAACATGAAAGCGGGCAAGATCAAAAAGGGTGACACCCTGTTGCTTGTCGCATTTGGCGCAGGACTTATCTGGGGCGGCGCGCTAATCAAAATTTGACAATCCTACGAAAGAGAAAGAAACGAAACCCCTGCATATCCTTTATGCAGGGGTTTCGTCTAAGGAAGTAAGCCTGTAAGCCGAGTTTTGTTCCCCTTGTGCTGATAACGGCTTCGATCAGCCTCGCACGATTGGGGTGGCAATCATCTATCTAGGCGAATTGTTGCCAATCCGCTCGAGCGACCTACCCGAATGCACGGCGGGCCACCGTCTCGCATTCCTATCCGGTCTTGCTCCAGGTGGGGTTTACCTAGCCGATGCGTCACCGCACCGCTGGTGCGCTCTTACCGCACCGTTGCATCCTTGCCTGAGCCTTATTGGCCATCGGCGGTCTACATGTCTGTGGCACTATCCTTAGGATTGCTCCCACTGGGCGTTACCCAGCACCCTGCCCTGTAGAGCTCGGACTTTCCTCTCGCGCGATCTTTCGATACTGCGCCAGCGATTACCCAGCTTACTTCCTTAACTGATTTATTGAAACACATTTCACACTTCATTTCAATTGTAAAGTATCCCATTTTATCTGTAGTGGAACGTTAACGGGACTGCCACTCAAGGAGCGCCTCAACGTACGAGTACCAGTGATCTTTTTGTGCCATAGCAGCCTTTGTCCTGGCTTGCTCTAATTGCATCAATATTCCCTTCATTTTATCAATTTCCTTTTGAAGAAATTCAGCGAATACTAAATCCTCATGGTGGTGGATCACATCTCCATAATCAAAACCAATTTTTGTAGGTAACGGCAATTCAGGATACCCCCTGTATGCCTGATCAAAATCGACACCAGTCAGCGTAGTCGGTGGCATGAGTTTGAGGCAATTGTAAATCAGGCCACGATCCTGAATCCAGCGATCATCAGTGATCTGGTATCCGGTAAGGTAGGCAAAAAAACGGATCAGTCCTGAATCTTCCATCGGTTGCAAAATCAATTCCGGTAAATCCATCTTTAAAATCTCAAGCGCATGCGCGGTGGTAAGGATTTTCCAAATCATTTTCCCACCCATGCCCGCAATGACAACGGTATTCGCTTCTCCAGGAAAAACCGGCGTCAGTCCATCCCCAAAACGAGCTTCCAGGCGATCACGATACAAAGAACGTTCAAATGCCGACTTCACCGTTAGAAATGGCCCCTCTGCCACTTCTACCGCAATAGCCCTATCCATGATCTTCTTTTCTATCAAGGTAAGCGGCACCAATCCATGATCACTTCCGACATCTACCACGCAAAAAGCCCGGGAAACCATATGGACAATCATTTTTAATCTTTCCGGAAGTTCGCGAACATCACTTGTCAATCGTTTTTCTCCTAACAGCGAATTCACTTGCCAAACCACATGATCCTCGACTGAGCGGTCGGTCGGGTACGATAAGAATCCTAACCCTCCAAAAAAGCAGCTGCAAGAACAGCAGCTGCGGAAACTACATTTTATTCAAGGAAATCCTTAAGACGCTTGCTTCTGCTTGGGTGACGCAATTTCCGCAGCGCCTTTGCCTCAATTTGACGAATGCGTTCACGAGTAACGCCAAACACCTTACCCACTTCTTCAAGCGTCCTCGTCCTGCCGTCATCCAGACCGAAACGGAGCCGTAACACATTCTCCTCCCGTTCGGTTAACGTATCGAGAACATCCTCCAACTGCTCTTTCAACAATTCGTAAGCAGCCGCATCAGCAGGCGCCAGCGCATCTTCATCCGGTATAAAATCACCAAGATGGGAATCGTCTTCTTCACCAATTGGTGTTTCGAGTGAGACAGGTTCTTGCGCGATCTTCTGAATCTCCCGTACTTTCTCCGGACTCATATCCATTTCCTGTGCAATTTCCTCGGCACTTGGCTCACGTCCCAATTCCTGCAACAGTTGCCTGGAAATACGGATTAGCTTGTTGATCGTTTCGACCATATGAACGGGGATACGAATCGTACGAGCCTGATCGGCGATGGCCCTTGTAATGGCCTGACGAATCCACCATGTGGCATACGTACTGAACTTATAGCCTTTGCGATAGTCGAACTTCTCCACCGCTTTAATCAATCCCATATTACCTTCCTGAATCAGGTCAAGGAAAAGCATTCCTCTTCCCACATAACGCTTTGCAATGCTGACCACAAGACGCAAGTTGGCTTCCGCCAAGCGGCGTTTCGCCTCTTCATCCCCATCTTCAATGCGTTTCGCGAGTTCAATCTCTTCTTCCGCAGACAAAAGCGGCACTCTGCCAATTTCTTTCAGGTACATTCGCACCGGATCATTGATCTTCACGCCTGGTGGGACACTGAGGTCATTCAGATCGAACTCTTCATCAGGTTGATTGTCATCGGTCATATCCTGCTCTTCGAGTTCCTCAATGTCGTCGTTATCCTCATCTAGGTCGTCGGTTTCGTTCAGCACCTCGATCCCGTGATCACTTAGCTGATCAAGAAAGTCCTCAAATTGATCGCTTTCCAAATCAAAGGAAGCCATTCGGGTGACAATCTCCTGGTAATTCAAAAACCCCCGTTTTTTCCCCGAGGAGAGAAGATGATCCCTTACATCCTCAAGCGTTTCCCCTAACCGCGCGTCATCCTGTCTTTCTTTACTCATCTTCGCTCCCCCTTTCATTCCTGAAAAACCCCCAAACGTACAACGTGCCGATTGATCTCACTCCACTTGGTTCTCAGTATCAAAAGTTGGTTACCCAGTTGCCGCATCTCCTCAACTTCTCCACGCTCGGTGGCCATCTTCAATTTTTCCACCACCTCCTGCATGGACTTCTCTATTTCCCCGCCAATTAAGCATTGAATGTAATCGTCAATTTCCTGTTGGGAGTGACGGGTATCCATCCCTTCATCGCTTGCTGCCTGCAATAAACCGGTGGTAAACCCGAGTAAATTGGGATCATCCAGAAAGTTCAAGAAAAGCTCTGGATCAGGCTTGTCATGGTCCATATAAAACTGGTATAAATAGGCTTGTAAGGCACTGTGTATAGGCACAGAAAACTCATTTTTCAACTGCTGCTGCACTTGTTTTGCTACTTCGACATCGAGTAACATATACGTAAGCAATCGCTTCTCAGAAATTATTATTTTATTGTCTACAGGAAGCGGTGGCTCGTTGTCCTTAATCGCAGGTATACGGCTCAAAGTATTCCACGATTTCCCTGTCTTATCCGCCGCCTGCTTTCTTTGTTGCGCAGCCAATTGTTTCAACAGGTCCTCGCGTAGTGCGGAAATTGGCATATTATATGTTTTGCTTAAGGATTCGAGTGCAGCCTCACGTTCAATAGAACTTCCTTCTTTTGCGATGACGACGATGGCATCGCGGATGTATCCAATCCTGCCCCGCCCCATGTGTTCGGGATGTTCGTGAGTCAGCTGAGATAGTTGGTACGCTAGCGCTCGCTTGCCTTTGTCTACAAGCTCCTGCCAAGCTTCAGCCCCGTTTTCGCGTATCCATTCGTCGGGATCCTTGCCATTTGGCAACTCGACTACCCGCACATCAATTCCTACTTCTTTCAGTACTTGGAGCGAACGCATCGCGGCCTTTTGCCCCGCAGCATCACCATCGTAAAGAAGTAACGCCTCTTCTCCCACTCGCTTGATCAACCCCGCCTGTTCCGGGGTAAGTGCGGTACCAAGTCCTGCGACCGCATTCGTGATCCCGTGTTGATGAAAGGAAATCACATCCATATAGCCTTCAAGCAGTATGACCTGTCCTGTTTGGCGGATTTTTTGCCGTGCCTTGGCAATTCCGTACAGGATTCTGCCTTTGTGGAAAAGTTCCGTTTCGCTGGTATTCAGGTATTTTGGTTGCTCATCCCCTAAAGTTCTGGCACCAAAGCCGATGACCCGGCCCTGAAGGTCCCATATGGGAAACATCACCCGTTGGCGATAGCGATCCCTCAGTTCTCCAGTCACTCCCACATGAGCAACACCTGACATCATTAGGTCGTCAGCAGAGAAGCCTCTTTTCAAGAGAAAGTTCGTGAGCAGGCGTTCTTCATTTGGCGCATAGCCAAGCTGAAATTGCGCCATCGTTTTTTTTGTCAATCCCCTATTCAAAAAATAGGAAAGACCTTGCATTCCCACATCCAGATTCATTAGAATATGGTTGTAATACTTCGCAGCTAGTTCATGGATGGCCAGCAGGTTTTTGCGAAGGCCACCATCACCGGGCTGTGAGTCGTCAATGACAGCAGGCATTGTCAAATGGTATTTCTCCGCCAATTGGTTCGTTGCCTGATAAAACGTCAATTGTTCCATTTCCATGAGAAAAGTAATGGCCGTACCACCTGCGCCACAGCCAAAGCAATAATAGAACCCCTTGCCTGGCGTCACGTGAAATGACGGTGTTTTCTCTGAATGGAATGGACAGAGCCCTACGTAAGACCGTCCACTGCGTTTAAGCCGGACGTATTCAGACACGACATCTACAATGTCGACCTTTTCACGCAAGAGAGCAATGAACTCTTCAGGAATGCGCATGAAGAATGGAACTCCTCTCCTTTGTCGAAAAGCCTTTTGACGCTGGTAGCGGTTGTTCCCCGCGCTTATAGTAGAATTATTTCGCCAAAGTTCTACATTTTCCTTCCGTCTTGTGTGAAAAAATATCCTAAACGCAATGTTTTTAAGTGCGCGTCTGCCTTTTATTTTCTCACGCAACACGAAGAAGTAAACCTCTGTATTTTCTTGCTTATATAGATGTACGCTGGAGGATGAAAAAAATCCTTCCGCCATTCATCTTCTTTTTTATGATTTTGGACGATGTCTGATGATGCCAAGAATGATGCTCGCCGTTTCCTCCACTGCCCTGCGGGAGACATCGATGACCGGACACCCTAGTTGTTGCATGATGCTTTCTGAATAATGAAGCTCATCGCGAATCCGTTGCAAACTGGCATAACTGGCATCGCTGTTGAGACCGAGGGATCGCAAACGCTCTTTGCGAATCTCGATCAGTTCATCCCCATCAATGGTAAGTCCGATGATGCGCCCCCTCGGTAACTCATACAATTCACTTGGAGGTTGCACCTCAGGAACGAGCGGAACGTTAGCGACACGCATTTTTTTATGAGCAAGATACATGCTAAGCGGTGTCTTGGAGGTGCGCGAAACGCCGACAAGCACAACGTCTGCCCGGAACAGCCCCCTCGAATCCCTGCCGTCATCATACTTAACGGCAAATTCAATAGCCTCCACCCGACGAAAATAATCATCGTCCAACTGGTGCAACAAGCCTGGGCGTAGTTTGGGCGTAGCACTGAACACATCCTCAAATGCATTCATCATCGGGCCCATGATATCCACCGCCCTGACCCCCATGGATTCGGCTTCTTTGCGCATCGTTTCTCGAAGCGCCGGTAAAATAAGCGTGTAGGCGACGAATCCGCCCACCTCTTTGGCAGAACTGACAATTTCCTTGATCGCTTCTGATGTATCCACATAGGACATGCGACGAATCTCAAAATTGTTGTGGTCAAATTGGCTGGCTGCCGCCCTTACGACAAATTCTGCAGTTTCGCCGACAGAATCGGAGACCACAAACACGATGGAGGGAAATTCCTTCACCAATCATCATCCTTTCTTCGCCAAAGCGATCATTCAATATTTTCGCCAAGTTCGACAAACAATCTGGTGATCGTCGTTTTCGTCACTCGCCCCACAACCTCCCACTGGCTGTCAATGGCTTCTTTGACGACAGGCAGCGAGTCAACCTGTGCAGAAATGAGCTTTTTTGCTGCGTCATACATGGTATCTTCCAACTTAATAGTGGTGATATTGGGCATTCTCGTCATCGCAAGCGACACGGGAACGCCTTGCAAATGAGGGTGTCCAATCGCCACTTTCAACAAATCTTTACGCGAAACCACGCCCGCTAAAATCCCATTTTCGTTCACCACATAAAGCGTCCCCACATCTTCCAAAAACATGGTGACCACTGCATCATAGGCGGTCGTACTGGTGTGAACGACAACAGGAACGGACTTATAATCCTTCACCAGCGCTTTTTTGAGTAATTCGCCAACCAGATTGGCAGCCTCTTTGCCAGCATAGAAATAACCCACTCTAGGACGGGCATCTAGGTACCCGGCCATGGTTAATATCGCCAGATCGGGTCTTAAGGTGGCTCGCGTTAAAGACAACTCTTCGGCAATCTTCTCTCCGGTAATAGGCCCTTGCTGCTGCACAATGGAGATAATTTGCTTTTGTCTGGCACTAAGTTGGATCGAACTCACCCCTGTCGCTTAAAGTATCATTGAAGCTGTTTCACTTCCCGTGGTACAATAGATCCATTATCATTACGCTTTTCGGAAAGGAATGCGCGCCTTTTGCATACGCTTATACGATTGGTTTCAGCCATTATCCTCATGTTTGCCGCCGGAAGCATCTCAGGCAAATGGTTTTCACTAGAGAAATCGAAGCCGTTCTCCTTTAACCGCTCCATGTTCCGCAACCGATATTTCTGGCTTGGTGTCGGAGTGGCTCTTGTCTTTCTTTTCTCCGATTATGATTTTGCGCACTATAATTCCTTACCCCTATAAATCGAAACTTACAAAAAGGCTGTCCGCTCACCAACACTTGGGATGGACAGCCTATTGTCATTATATCACTGCGCGATCACGATTTGACTGAGATCAAGGACCATGGATAGCGTGTTTTGCACACTCAAAAGCAGCGCCAATCTACGCGTCCTGACTTCTTCCCGTTCATCCATTACCATGACCTCATTGAAAAACGAATGGATCGGCTCTTCCAATTCAAGCATGGAGTTTAGTGCCAATACCGCATCTCTTGCCTCAAGCGCCTCTTTGGCTCTTTTTTGCACACCGAGCACTGTCTCGTACAGCACCCGCTCTGCGGCTTCTTCCCATTGATCGATGCCTAGTGTGATGGTGGGAATGGATTGCTTCACGAGAATATTCCTCACCCTTTTTGACAATTCCACCAACTTTGCAAACCCGCCTTGTGCCAGTTGCTCGGCTACACCGTCCGCAATCGTTGTCACTTCGAACACCACGTAGGGACGGACAACGACAAGCCCTTCCGCCACATCTCCTGGTAGTCCTTTATCTATCAGCCATGTCTTGAAACGAGTCACTAAAAATGCCAATACATCCTGTCTCAATTGAGCGTCGAATGAGGCTTGAACGGTTGGATCCTGATTCATCACTTCGATGGCAATATCGACCATCCCATCTAGCGATAATTCGATCTCTCCTTCCGCGAGCGTCCGCACAATGCCAATCGCCGCACGTCGAAGCCCATATGGATCCTGCGAACCTGTGGGCATTCCGAGAGTGGCAAAACCACCAATCAGGCGCTCCATTTTATCCGCGATAGCCACGATCTTGCCAGGTAGGCTCGCTGCGATAGGGGCCCCTGCGCCTTTAGGAAAATACTGCTCCTCGATTGCCTGTCCTACCGCTTCGTCATTCAGCAGCAAATTGGCGTAAATTCGTCCCATGTATCCTTCTAGTTCAGGAAACTCGTAGACCATGTGCGTCGCCAGATCAAATTTGCTGTACTTTGCAGCAGTCGTCACCTGTTTACTGACTTCATCAGATGTACCAAGTGCTTTGGCTAATTCGCTTGCCATGTCGGCAATCCGCCTTTCGCGGTCCGCTACACTGCCAAGTGCGTCCTGATAGGTCATCGTCTTCAATTTGGTTTGTAAATCTTCAAGCGTCACTTTACGATCTTCCGCAAAGAAGAATTTGGCGTCCGCAAGTCTGGCAGACAACACTTTTTCATTGCCCTTTACCACCTGAGCAAGGTTGTTGTCCCCACCGTTTCTCACGCCAATAAAGCGTGGGGCGAGTGATCCATTCGCATGAAAAACTGGAAAATAACGCTGGTTTTCTTTCATTGAAGTAATGATAACGCGCTCTGGTATCGCCAAAAAACTTTCGTCAAAACTCCCCAGAAATGCCGTGGGATATTCGACAAGTTGCGTCACTTCATCCAACAGATCTTCATCAATTTGTGCCGTTAATCCGTTGGCACTGGCAAGTTGGTTCACCTGATTCGCAATCATTACCCTGCGCCGCTCCACGCTCGCAAGCACATGTACCTGCTCCAGCGCCGATTCATAATCGCCTGCGACCGTGACCTTAATCGCCTGCGGCGCCAGCGTGCGATGACCGTACGACACTGAATCACTGGTTATCCCTGCTACCGTGAACGGTACTACCTCTCCGTCAAAGAGCGCCACCAGCCAGCGAATAGGCCGAATAAACCGCATTTCCACGGTGCCCCAACGCATACTTTTCGGCCAATCGGCAGACCCGATCAAACTGGGCAACTGAGCCTCGAGCAAATCCTTCGTGGCTTGACCTACACTGTGCTTTACCGCAAAAAGGTAGGGACCGGAACTAGTTTCCCTCATGATTAATGCATCGACTGCAATTCCCTGCGATCTGGCGAACCCTATTGCCGCCTGCGTCCATTCTCCAGTTGCATTTTTGCCCGCTTTCAGAGAAGGTCCGCGCACTTCCTCCGTGCGGTCGCTTTGTCGAAGCGATAACGCCTTGAATAGAAAACCAAGTCGACGAGGTGTGGCATATGTGGTGAATTCATCAAAT
>JAJZAS010000032.1 GCA_021799325.1 Bacillota bacterium
TTCCGATCTTGATCGCCGCCACTTGTGCAACCGCCAACACATCTCCTTTTTTTATTCCACCCTGCCTGATCTGCCTTAACGTCTCCGGATTCATCGTAAGCTCTGCGCGCGCTCTCGCCACTCTCGTAGTGACTTCTTTATGGCTGACATCCACCATATGCGCTCGGCCATGTTGATCAAAATGAGTAAATTCAGCCATGCCTAACCTCCTCGCCGACAAAGTTCTACTGAAAGTGTACCGATAGAATGCGTTCCTCGCAAATCCCTCATGGGTCGGTTATAATTTTAAAAAATAAGTGAGTGAGGTACTATGAAACTTTCCATTTTACTATTCGCATCGGCTGCAGAAGCCGCAGGCACTGATCGCTTTGAAGTAACGATTAATGACAAGGAATCTGCAACGCTACAGGAGATCAAAGAAGCGATGATGAAGACCTCCCTCCCGCTCGCCGCGATGCTCGACCGTGCGTGGTTTGCCGTCAACGACGAGTATGCCGATTTGGATACGGTGGTTGGCGAATTCGACCAAGTGGCAGTGATTCCTCCGGTAAGCGGCGGTGAAGAGACTACCTTTGGCGCAGGCAAAATGATCGCATTAACGCGAGAGCCGTTATCCGTTGACGCCATGTATCAGTCGATGCTGCGAAATGAAGCTGGCGCAGTCGTCATTTTTTCTGGAATCGTCCGTGAAATCACGGGAGAAAAAACCACAATGTATTTGGAATATGAAGCGTATGAATCGATGGCGCTAAAAAAACTAGCAGAACTCGTCGAGGACTCTGAAGCGAGATTTCCTGGCGTCAAAGTCGCCATTTGGCATCGTCTTGGCCATTTGGAACTCACGGAATCAAGCGTTTTGATTGGCGTTTCCAGCCCGCACCGAGAGGCGGCCTTTCACGCGGGTAAATACGCAATTGACGAACTCAAGCAGCGCGTGCCCATTTGGAAAAAGGAATTTTATCAAAACGGCGAAGTGGAATGGGCCAAAAACGAACATTGGCATCCCCAGTGAGAGAAAGGAAGCGCATATATTGACACCGGAAGAAACACTGCGCTACAGTCGCCACTTTCTCTTTCGACACATTGGTAGAAAAGGCCAGTTACAACTAAAAGATTCACGCGTAGCCATCGTTGGCGCAGGAGCCATCGGTAGCATGTTAGCCAATCACATGGCCCGCTCCGGTGTAGGTTACATCCGTCTAATCGATGCTGACCAAGTGGAGACGAGCAATTTGCAGCGCCAGGTATTGTATACGGAGGCGGACGCGGAGGCTCACCTTGAAAAAGCAGTGGCGGCTAAGACTCATCTTTTGGCGATCAATCACCACATTGAAGTCGACCCACGGGTAGCGAGAATCACCAGTGACAATGCGGAAGAGAACCTGACTGGCGTGGACTTGATTCTAGATGGCACGGATAATTTGGAAGCTCGATTCATCATCAATGATGTCGCTGTGAAAAACGGAATTCCCTGGGTATATGCGGCAGCGGTCGGAAGCCGAGGCATGATGTTTCCCTTTATCCCGGGACGATCCCCCTGCTTTCATTGCCTGTTTCCCCCATCGCAAATGGAGGGTCCTGCAGAATCCTGTGATGCAGTCGGAGTGATCTCTCCTGCAGTAGCTGTAGTTGCCTCACTTGCTGCCACTGAGGCGATGAAAATTTTACTTGGTGATGAGGAACATTTGATTCGTCATTTGCGGCATCTTGATTTGTGGCGGGGAGAATTCGGGGAGTTAAAACTCGGTAAAGCGAGGGCCAATTGTCCGACATGTGGTTTGCATGAGTACCCATTTATAGCGTAAGCGTTTTCAAATCTATCAAAGCAGGGCTCGGCCCTGCCTTATTTTTCTTCCTCGTCCTCGAGTTGCATGGGGTGAATGGGAGACTTATGACCTTTTTTGCGATAGGACTCGGAAATGGCTAAAAACGGATCATCCGCTATACGCACTGTGCGGCGCAAAAAATCTTCCGCCACATGAATCGTATTGGTCTGCGTATAGGAATTCTGCCCTTCGGCCATGCAGCACACCCCTTAGTAATGAAATTATGGCCCGTTGCAATCTAATTGTACTACGACTAGCCATCTTGTACTAGTCTAAACGGGAATTTTTCAGGCGTTTGATGCGATTTCGTACCTAATCATTCCATGATCATCCACCGCTTGTTTGACCAACCCGCGTTCAATCGCCAGGTCAAGATGGCCAACAATTTCCGACACAATCAGCATTAATTCCTTCATTCTTCCGGGAAAAAGTGCCTGTGCCAATTGCCTTACCGAATGATGCCCCTCTTTGATCTGGTCTATTAACTGTGCCACTCTTTTGGTCTGCATCTCCAGGCGCAATCTGATCAGTGCATGGGGATCAGAGATGACGATGCCATGACCAGACAGCACTTGATTTAATTTCAGGTCTAGCAACGAGTGAAACGTGTCATGAAACAACTTGACACTTGGGATCCGGGTAAAGGTAAGCGGGTCGGGTTCTACAAACGCATTGGAAGAAACATGATCGATCAACACATCGCCTGCAATCAACACATGATCCTTTTCTCTGTAGAGCGCGATGCTGGAATTAGAATGGCCAGGGGTGAACAACACCGTAAAATCCCCTATCTTCTCTCCCTCTTTTAACTGATCGTCCAAATCATAAGCCGGGACGACCGAATGAAACATTTGCCGCTCCTTTCGGAGTATCATTTGTTCCTCCTCACTTAACCCCGACTCAGCATATAACCGATGGAAAAATTGATCCTCTTTTTGCAACCATTCATCCGTTGGACTCAACCAAGTCTGCGTCAATTCATGACCCACCACACGGGCACCAGAGAGTTTGGTTAGCGTGTTAACATTGCCAACGTGATCAGCATGGCCATGCGTCAAAATGATGGTATGGACATCGCTGATCTGATACCCCAAGTCTGCGATCGCCTGTTGGAGCTTCACATTTCCATCATCTCGATGAGCCCCGGCATCAACGAGTGTCAGCCCATCTTGGTCAGTAATGAGGTACACATGCACATCACCAATCGGAAATCCGGTGGGAAGCGAGCATTGATAGATTCCGCTAACCACGTTTTTTACGATTTCGGTCGTCAATCCTATCACTCCTTCACTATCCATCATAGATTGCGAGAATCGCTCATAAATCTATTACACCAACTAATCTGCACTGGGAGAATAAAAGTATGAGAAAAAAAACAATCAAACGCAACCTCATGCCATTTCTGCTCGTGGCTACCGTTATTCTGCTCATCCTGAACGTCAGTCACCGCAACGTTTCACGATTATTCCCTGCTCCGATTGGACAAGCCGCCCAGCTTTATTTGGCGCCAGTAGAAATCATGGCGTTGATGTCAAAAAGTCAATCACCATCATCGGCAGCCGTTGCACCAACACGACTGATTCCCACAACAAGTGCTAAGCCACCGTTGATGGTCGGATGGATATTGGATTCTGGTGCCACCAATATCTCAAATGTCATGAATGAAACGCCTGGCTTGAATGTGATATCCCCAAAATGGTTTCATGTAGATGGGCCAAATGGTGCGATAGCCGGCATGCCTGAACGAACAATCATTCAACAGGCGCACAACAATCACCAACAGGTCTGGGCCGTGGTGGACAATGGATTTAACGGCTCATTTAGCCACTCCATATTGCAGTACCAAGATCAGCAGGACATGCTGATCGGGCATATCGTCAAGCTTGCCGTTACTTACCACCTGGATGGAATCAACCTTGATTTTGAAGGACTGCTTCCAATCGATCGATGGAACTATTCGCGTTTTGTGAATGTGCTTGCAATAAAACTCCACGCGCATCACATCCAACTATCCGTCGATTTGCCACCTGATTATGTTTCCGGTACAAACAACGGCCCTTATAATCATGCGGCCATCGCCAAGGCTGCTGACTATGTGGTGCTGATGGGATACGACGAATATTGGTTGGGAGATCCCAAAGCTGGACCCACTGCCTCGCTGCCATGGGTTCGTCTAGCCGTGAATGATTTTTTAAGTACAGGAGTACCCGCGAATAAATTAATTCTCGGTATCCCTTTTTACGCTGAGGACTGGACCGTCAATCAAAAAGGAAAAGTCCTTTCAAGTATAGCGCTTTCCGCGCTTGAGTCGAGCCAACTGGTGAATCAGCTTCATACCCACCTCGTATGGAACGCCAAGGAGGGTGTCTATTTTACCGCCTACAAATACCAGAAATCCTGGCATGAAATATGGTTGGAGAACCGGCGAACGCTGATGCTGTTCGCAGAACTTGCGAGAAACGACAATCTGGCTGGCCTTGCGAGCTGGTATCTCGGGCTTGAGAGCAAAGCCACCTGGCTGTCGGTTCTCCACACCCTTCGTTCACCCTCCATTATTGACTAGTACGGAAGGCAAGTGAAGCACATGATCGATGACCGCATGTGGATTGGTTCTGGCATCCGAAAATGCCGAGGCGTGACCAATGCCAATAAAATGAAACCCTGCGTCATTTGCGGCAAGCTGATCGGATAGTGAATCGCCAATCACATAGACGTCATCCGGTGAATACTCATTGGCACCTCGTATATACGTGTAAGGATGCGGTTTAGCAAGAGAAAAAGGTGCAAGCCCTTCGCGGTCTTCCGCTTTTCTAACTTCATCAATGGTGACAATGCGATCTGGCTGAAAAAATCGAAGGAGGCCAAGCGCTTCAAGTGGCATCTTCACTTCTTTCCATGGTCTCCCTGTGCCAATTCCCATCAAAAAGCTCTGATTTTGTAGGTTTTGAAATGTCTTGAGAAGTTCATTTTTTTCAACCATTGGTTCATCAAATTCAATCATGCCACGATGCAAAAAAGGAACCGTTGGCCAAGGTCCCAAATGCACCTGCTGAAACACCTCATATACCTGTTCAAATAACTTGTGATCCGACACATTCACCATGTGTTCAAGTTGGCGCAAATAGCGATTGCCGCTCCCTGAGGTATCTGACAATACGGAAAATATCGAGGTCTGTAAGGAGTCGCTTGTCAACACCTCAGGAGAAAGTACGCGCATGGCAAGTACGATCGCATACGTTTTATCCCAGTTGCTGTTCAGCGCTCGACTTCTTAATAAACGGAGTAATGATGCCGGCAAAAAAGCCTCACGAAGCCGTTCCACATCCGCCATGGAGGTCGCATCGGCACGTAGTGGGAGCGATGGTGGAATGCCCATTGCCTCGCAAATCTGTTCATAAAAATGCGCACAAGTGATCGCAAGCGTGCGGTAGTATCCCACCTCTTGCAGAAGCACTCCATCTACATCAAAAAGCAGAAGCGGACGATCCCCACTCATTGGACCTCTGTACGCATGGTAATGGAGCCTGCCACGCCTGCTGTCATTTGTTGCCGCCATTCACGAGGCGCAAGCGCTTCGAAGAGCGCCATGCCAAATGCGCGAAACGTGGCCTCCCAGATGTGATGGCCATGACGGGACCTGCCTTTGATAAGGTCAATATGTAGGGTGCACATCGCGCCTTGCACAAACCCTTCTAAAAACGCGATCAAATCTTCACTGTGCATACCTTCCACCGCTTCGGGAAGTTCCACCTCGCCTGGTTGAAAATCCAGATACGCACGGCTCTCAAACGATACGACCGCCCTAGTCAGTGCTTCATCGATCGTCCCATAGGCAAAACCGTATCCCACCAGTCCATCATCCAAGTGCTGGTCAACGTAATCCTTATAGGCACGACCCAGTGTGATCCCCACATCCTCCGTGATGAGGTGAACCAAATCAAAGTGATCAAGTTCCACTTCCACCGAAAAGTTGGTCTGGCTACGCCATTGCACATGTTCGAGCATATGATTAAAAAAAGGAAGCGGTGTGCGCAATTTCTTTTTCGCATCAGGATCCCGCTCTTCCCTGTCCAAATTAATGGTAATAATAGATTCACTTGTCTCTCTTACCACCTTAATGTGCTTGCCCACTCTCCTACTCCCTTTCCCTGACCGCTCTTGCATGTGTCTCAAAACCTTCCATGTCTGCAAACCGGGCTGCAAGATCGCGCACTTTAGCAAATCCTTCTTTGGTCACATAGCCAATCGACGAACGCTTGATAAAATCATGAATAGATACCGCGGAGATAGTACGTGCATTACGCCCTGTAGGCAAAATCGCGTTTGGTCCCAACAAAAAATTGCAGAGCGTGATGGGCGTATGATCGCCTAGCAGGATTTCCCCCGCATTTTTTAATTGAGGCAACAAAGCAAAAGGTTCCCGAACTTGCACCTCCATGTGTTCTGGTGCGTACTCATTGACAAAATCGACTGCTTCTTCCATTGAATTGACTTCCACCAATCCTCCGTAGCGGGAGAGAACCGTGGTCACAAATTCGCGGCGCTTATCACTTTCCATCGTGTTGATTAACTGCAAAAGTTCTTTTTCTACTGCTTCAGCGAGCTTTTGGCTAGGTGTCACCAGCAATGAGGCACTGTCCGGACCGTGCTCCGCCTCAATCAACAGATCCAGCGCCACGTGGTGGGGATTGGCGCCTTCATCTGCAAGGATAATGGCTTCACTTGGACCCGCAGGCACTCCGGGATCAATGACCCCAGCTAACAGACGTTTTGCCGCAGTCACATAAGGGTTCCCTGGACCAATTACTTTCGCGCACTTGGGTACACTCTCGGTCCCATAGGCAACTGCAGCAATAGCCTGCGCCCCGCCCACCTTGTAGATTTCTTTAATACCAAGCAAGTTCGCTGCAAAGAGGATGGCTGGATCCACTTCCCCCTTTTCGTTGGGAGGCGTAATGACAATAATGCGGGGAACGCCAGCGACCACCGCAGGAGTGCCAAGCATCAACAGCACAGAGGGAAAACTCCCTTTCCCTCGTGGCACGTATAATGCCACATCGCTGATTGGCGTCACTTTTTCCCCTGCCATGATGCCTTCATCGACTTCCATCATCCATATCGGTTCAGGCATTTGCGTGGCATGAAACCGCCGAATGTTCCCTGCGGCATAGCTCAGCGTTTCTGCCATCTCCTCAGTCACCATTGCCAGGCCGCGTTGCCATTCTTCATCAGATACGCGCAGATTGCCTGGTTGCAGCACCACTCGATCAAACGCTTTGGTATATTTAATCAGCGCCTCGTCCCCTCTGGTCCGAACCGCTTCGATAATCGGCATTACCGTCTGTACATGATCAGTGATGTCGGCACTCGCTCTCGTCATGATTAATTTTTTTTGATCAAGGTCTAGTTCCCGCCACTTCCAGCGGTTAATCCGCATAAAATATCCTCCTCAAACGCTTTAGCATGCTAATATACTAAAGGAATCAGGTGGGGTTGTCTAGTCTTTTTGAGAGGGACTTGCTAGTTTATGCTTCTCCGTATTTAGCGGGACTATGGCAACCGTACAACGAGAGATACATACCAGTCGCTTTTCTTCATCGACAATCCGGATTTCCCACACAAAAGTGCTTCTGCCACGGTGAATGGGAGTGGCTGACGCGAAAACGTAACCTTCTCTGGCACTTCGAATGTGGTTCGCGTTGATTTCCAGCCCCACCGCCGTTTGCGTAGTTCTGTCGATGTTGAGGTAAGTACCAAGGCTGGCCACAGTCTCGGCCAAGGCCACTGAAGCGCCGCCATGAAGCAGACCTGCTGGTTGATGCGTTCGATGGTCCACCGGCATTTTCGCTTCAATCAAATCGGGAGTAGCAGTGATCATTTCAATTCCTAACCACTCAATCATCGTATTTTCGAGTTCTTTTCTATCCATTTTTGCACCTGCCTATGTTGGTTTAAATTGTTCCATGACCAGATTCGTAAACGCATCTGTCAACGGATCCTGTACAGCATTTTCAGCATATACCATGTAAAATCCACGCCGCTTTTCGAGTTGCATTACCTTACTCACTTTTGCTCGATCCGCCGCTAATGACGAAACAAATCCAAACCCCACTCCCGCTTCCACCATGGCGATCAGCGTGACGGTATCCACCACATGTGCTACGTAATGCAATTCCTGGGCCTTTAATCCAAATTGTAATAAAAGCGCTTCCTCCACCGCCAATTGAGTCCCTGATCCGGGTTCTCTGCCAATCATAGGAAGCCCTTTGATGTCCTCCACTGCAAACTCGTCCATTTCCCGTAACGGACCAATCAGCACCAATTGATCGTCTGTTAAAAACTGTGAATGAAAGTGCTCCAGCAAGGGATTCAATCCTACCATCGCCACATCAAAATGACCCTGATGGAGTTTTTTAACCACATTTTCCGAGGAATCCACATTAATCGTGATATCGATGTGAGGATAAGCTTCGCGGAACTCTTTGATCATTGGGGGTAGCAAATACGTGCCTGGAATGGTGCTTGCCCCAATTCGAAGAACGCCCGTCAACTTATTTTCAAAGGCTGCACAAGCCTTATGTAAATCGTTCCATTCTTTGATCATTTTTTTTCCTGACTGATAGACAAGTGAGCCAGCCTCTGTCACTTCTAGGCTGATCTGATCTCGCCGAAGGAGGTGGACACCCAGTTCCTGTTCCAGATTCTTGATCTGCTTACTTACCGCTGATTGTGTCAGACCCATGTGATTCGCCGCTTCAGAAAAACTTCTTCTGTCCACAACCTCCACAAACGTCTTTAAGCGTCGAAGGCTCATCCTTACGTCACCTCATTTTGAAGAAAAACATCCTCTTCAAACGGAAATTCATCCCAACGATCAATGACCCTCTTGACAATAAAGGGATCAAATTGAGTCCCGCTTCGTTTTTGCAGGTGCTCCACCACTTCGTCTTTTGACCATGCCAATTTATAAGGACGAACCGTACTAAGTGCATCAATGACATCAGCAACCGCGACAATTCTCGCTGAGAGCGGGATATCGTGTCCTTTTAGTTTGGCAGGGTAACCGCTTCCATCCCACCACTCATGATGATGATAGGCAATGTCCATTGCATGCTGAAACAACGATCCGCCTGTATGAACGTCAGGCCTGTACATCATCACCGAACGCATATCTTCGATGATTTGCCTACCGACAATCGTGTGTTCTTCCATGTTGACTCGCTCGCCTGTACTAAGGCGGTCTGGTTTGAAGAGCAATTCTTTAGGAATAGCCACTTTTCCCACATCATGAACAATGGCAGCAACAGAAAACGCCCGTATCATAGAAGGTGACAATTTGTAGGCATCCGCCACTTGTTCCGCGATCCACTTCGTATAATTACCGACACGTTCTACATGCTGTTTGGTGTACGGATCATTCCACTCCGCCAAGTGGCTCATGGATTTCAAAAAAACGGCTTCCAAGGAATGAATTTTTTCCTCTTCCAGGTTCCGTTCCATTTCCTCTCTGGCGTCTTGAAATCCTTTCATGATCCACCATTGACGCCATCTCATCCGCTCGTTGAACAGTGGATAAAAAAATGGGGATGGCCATTCATGAGATTGCCGGTGCACATATTCCACTATAAAATTAGTCATATGCACCATCCAGGCAAGAGGAACGCCGATTTGATAATGAATTTTGCCGATTTGCACCATTTGCCGCTGCTCACGCCATTCGAAAGGGCTAGACAGACTGACAAAAAAATCGACTAGGGCCTCATGATGCATACTCACCGGAATGCTGAGCAAGATCCCCTTCAATTCGTCGACCTCGTCAATAAAATGAAAAAATGCACGGGCCAACTGATCTGCATGAGCTGCAAAAAATGGCTTTGACGAATATAAAGGGTCCCAATCCAAATCAGGGAGCGAATAATTGTCTATATGATGTTTAGATACAATAGTATCGATATCCATGCGCTATTCCTTTCAGCCGTATACACTCATGACGTGCATTATTTATATTGTATAATAAATATTATTGAAAATGTAAATATTCCATACATAACGAGGAGCGATGAACTTGGATAAAGTCGCGATGATTACAGGAGCCAGCAGCGGAATCGGCCGCTCGACCAGTTTGGCGCTAGCAGATTTGGGTTACCACTTGGTCATCGGTGCAAGAAATCTTGACAAGCTAAGTAAGGTGAAAACGGAGGCAGAGCAGAAAGGCGTTAAGGTGGTGGCACTACCACTTGATGTGCGGAGTTTAGAGAGCGCGGAAGCATTCGTCAAGCAAGCGATGGAAGCGTTCGGCAGGATTGATGTACTCGTGAATAATGCCGGCCTTGCTCGCGGAGTCACTAAAATTGCCGAACAAAAAAATGAGGCGGAATGGCAAGAAATGATCGACACCAATTTAATGGGCCTTGCCAGAATGACCCGTTTGGTGGTTCCGCTAATGATGGATCAACATGTGGGCCATGTCGTCAATATTGGTTCCACGGCTGGACACGATGCCTATCCTGGAGGATCTATTTACGCCGCCACTAAATTTGGGGAGAGGGCTTTCACCACTGCGCTTCGCCAGGAATTGCTGGGCACCCCTCTGCGCGTCACCTCCATTGATCCGGGAATGGTCGAAACGGAATTCAGCATGGTCAGGTATTACGGGGATAAAGATAAAGCAGATGCAGTCTACACAGGGGTAACGCCGCTTGGACCGGATGATATTGCGGACCTCATTGCGTTTGCCGTGACAAGAAAATCCCACGTCAACCTGGAAACTATTATTGTCAGGCCCGTTGATCAGGCGAGCAATGCCATGGTGGCAAGAAAGAAATCATCAGAAAGCTGATCACC